>CAYWMC010000316.1:0-3095 GCA_964459345.1 uncultured Klebsiella sp.
GGTTCAGCGCCGCGGACACCTGCATATTGGAACTGGGTCGCCAGTACAGGTCGGTGCCCACGCGGTAATCGGTGGCGTCTTTCATGTCGTCGAAGGTGGACGAGATGTAGGGGTAAAGCGTGAACTGCGTGCTGGGATTGACGCCACTGAGTTCCACCTTGTGGAACGCGGAGAGAAATCCTGCACTGTTGCGGGGCAACGCCGGCCAGGACCAGGTCTCGCCGCGCGCGGCCAGCACGCGCTCGATGTAGATGCCCATGGTGCGGGTGGCGCCGTCATCGGCCTGGGGCAGCGACATCATGGACCAGGGCAGGAACATCTCCGCAGACCAGCCATCCTCCAGCGACACGGCGGCGGAATCCCACGGGCCGTCCCACTGCCGGTTGATCTGCCGCTCGGGCAGCACGGTGCCGTCGTTGAGCGAGCCCCCCAGATTGATCCGCAGAAAATAGCCGTAAAGCCCGGTGCCGGAAGGGTCCACCACGAAGCCATAACTGTCGCGCTGGGACTGCGCATCGCGGGAACTCATGCGCGACACCAGCGTGTCGCCGGGCTGGTAATTCATCACGCCCACATAGATGCCACGGTCGTTGTAGAACACGCGGGTGTGAGTCTCGAAAGGCGCAGGCTCCATCGTGTCGGGCTGGATGATCTGCATGTTGTCGATGACGGGCAGGGTGTCCCAGATTGCTTCATCGAGCCGGCCGTCCAGCACGAACGCGGCCTGCTCGCTGCTCACGCGCGTGAGGGGTGTGGGACGCTCGACGGGGGCGGTGTCTTCCTGGGCCAGCAGGGGCAGTGGACTGAGGCCGAGGGCCGCGAGCAACAGCAGGCGGAGAGTGGAAACTGCAAAGGGAATGGCGACAGGCGACGAAGAATGCTGGATCACTGGCAGTCTCTACTGAATGTTCTGCAAGGAGGTGCCAAGACACCCACGGAAATGGAACGGTTTCCCGGAGTCTACCAGCGAAGACTCTGTCACGTCTTGTGCCAAAACGTAACGCGGCCGCACACTCGTCAGCGTGCCTGCAGCGTGACGTCGACATCCAGCAGTTCGTCTGCACGACGAATCTGCAATTGCACCATGTCCCCAGGCTCGGCTTCCCGCAGAAAATTGGAATATTCCTGCAAGGTGCCAATGGCGGTGCCATTGAACTGCACCAATACGTCGCCAGCCTGCAGGCCCGCCGCCTCTGCTGCACCACCGGGGGTCACGCCGGAAATCTGCACGCCGTCGCCCGCATAATTGAATTCTGGAATCGTTCCAAGCGACGCCGCCCTGGCGCCCGCCACGGCTTCGCTGGCACGCACGGGCGCATTGCTGAGAGTCACCCTCAGCGGCTGATCGCGCATGGCCAGATAGACGATGGCTTCCTCCACCCACAAGGCAATGTCGGACATGCCGGCCAGATCAAGCTTGTCAGGAGTGTCTGACGGGCGGTGATAGTCGGTGTGCAGCCCGCTGAACAGATGCAGCGCGGGAATGCCGGCCTCGAGGAAACTGACGTGATCACTGCCCGCCACAGACTGCGCCGGGAACTGCGAGGAAACGCCGATGGTGAAGCCGATGCCCTGGGCCATGAACGGCCATTCGTAGGCGCTCTCGGAGCCGAACACCTGCAGCGTGCGTCCTTCCAGACGCCCCACACTGTCCATGTTCAGCATGGCGAACAGCGACTGCGTGGTATAGGGCGCTGGCGGGTTGGCGACGAAGTGCCGCGAACCCAGCAGGCCCGCCTCTTCGCCGGAGAAGGCAACGAACACGACGGGACGCCGAGGTGTGAACGCCTTCTGCAGTTTGCGGGCGACATCGATCATGATGGCCACGCCGGAGGCATTGTCGTCGGCACCGGCATAGACGGACACGCTGCCGTCGGCGGCGCTCTCAACGCCCAGATGATCGTAGTGAGCCCCGAGCACGATGGGCGCATCCTGCAGGGCCGCATCGGTGCCGGGCAGCACGCCGATGACATTGCTCAGCGTGACCGACTCGCCCGTGGGCAGAGTCTGGGTCCATGTACTCAGATAAGAGCCTCCTGGCGCTTCCAGCCCTGCCGCTTCGAACTGCCCGGCAATATAGGCCGCCGCGCGATCCAGGCCTTCGGTGCCGGCGCCGCGCCCTTGCATTTGCGGATCAGCAAGAGCGGTGACATGGGACTGCAGGCTGTCGGGCAGATACTTCGGCGGCAGCTCTGCCAGTGGCGCGCGCGGGGGCAGCAGAGCGAGTGCCACGCTGGCATCCAGGCCGCTCTTGCGCCACAGCAGCGGGGAGTCGGGGCTCTCCCATTGCCCCTTCACATCGTTGGTGGGCTCGCTGCCCACAAAACTCAGATAGGAATACTTGCCGTAATGGGGCAGCTTCTCGGTGAGCCCCGGCATGGCGGCCGCAGAGTCGGCGTGAATCCAGCCCAGGGTCAGCTCAGGGTTGTCCGGATGAATGGCGGTGAGCACGGTGCTGCGATTGGCATAGGGCAGCTCACTGCCCATCAGGGTCAGGCCCGCATCGGAGAAGCGCACGCCGTAATAACTGACAGCCTCTTCCACAATGCGCGACGCGGGATTCTCGCGGCCCATGATCCACACCGACTTGTCCGAGGGCAGCAACGTGAAGTCTTCCGCCATGACAATCTCGGCGGTCACGGACGGGTCGTTACTGAAGAACTCCGCCATGGCAAGCCACTGCTCGCGCTCCTGCTGCGGCACCACGAACACGATCTGCTGCGCGCCGAACATCTGCCGCAGCGTCGGCGGCAGTTCGGCCACATCCAGACGGCGGAACACATCGAAGTACGGATCGACCACCACAGCCTGCAGCGCGGCGAAACGGGGCACGTCGAAGCGCGCTTCGGCGGCATCCATCGGCACCTCGACAATCTGCGCGTTCTCTTCACCTTCGTAATAAAGGGCAACAGGCACCTTCAGTGCATAGGGCTGTGCACTCTGGGTTTGTCGCACGATGATCTGTGCGCTGTCTTCCACGCCCTGGTGCGTCACGGTCACGGCCAGCTCGGGTGCGCCGGTGCGCTCGACCCACTGCGCGAAGAAGCCGCTCAGATCCTTGCCACTGTTGCGGGAGAAGATGGCTTCGATGTCGG
>CAYWMC010000317.1:0-3061 GCA_964459345.1 uncultured Klebsiella sp.
CGCAGATCCACGCTGCACCAGCGCGGCGCCTTGGTGATGACCTTGTCAGGCCAGGTGCGGTCGGGGATCGCGATGGGCGTGAAAGGAACGTATTTGCGGTGGTCGTACATGGTGCTCTCCGGCTGTCTGCCTTGCAGGTTTCGATGGAGCATAGAATAGGCACTGAGCAGGAGTGAATCCACCGCTATTTCGCCATGCTTTCTCCATTAATCAGCATTTTTTCTCTATCTAATGGTTCATTATTGGTTATAATCACCACATAAACCTGCACAACCAGCAGGCTTCACCCCTCCCCTGCTTTTTCTGGAGACGCGTCATGGACAAACTCGACAAGCGCATCCTGCGCGAACTGCAAAGCAATGGCCGGCTTACCAATGCCGAACTGGCCGAGCGGGTCGGCCTGTCAGCCACGCCCTGCGCGCGGCGTGTGAAGCAGCTGGAAGATGAAGGGATCATCGAACGCCACGCCATCCTGCTGAACGCCTCGAAGCTGGGGCTGAAGCTCAATGCGCTGGTGCAGATCAGCATGGACAGACACACGCCCGACCGCTTCGAACATTTCGAAGCCGAGGTGCGCAAACTGCCGGAGGTGACGGAATGCCT
Source organism: uncultured Klebsiella sp. (assembly GCA_964459345.1). Taxonomy (GTDB): domain Bacteria; phylum Pseudomonadota; class Gammaproteobacteria; order Pseudomonadales; family Pseudohongiellaceae; genus UBA5078. Next base: position 604 of record CAYWMC010000317.1, read on the forward strand.
GCTGATCACGGGGCAGTCGGCCGACTATCAGCTGAAGGTGGTGGTGCCGGACATGGAGGTGTATCACGAGTTTCTGCTGAACAGGATCACCCGCATCGAAGGCGTGGCGGATGTGCACTCCAGCTTCATCATGCGCAAGGTGATCGACACCACCGAGCTGCCGCTGAACCACATTCCCGACGCGGCCCGCTGAAAGCAGGCGGTGCCCCTTCAGAAGAAATGCTTCACCTTGTCCTTGTAGGAGCGGCTCATCTTCAGCGACGAGCCGTTGCTGAGCGTGAGATGAAATTCGCCATTGATATGGGATGACACTTTCTCCACGCGATGCAGGTTCACGATGGTGGAGCGATGCACCCGCTGGAAGATGTTCGGATCGAGCTGAGCCTCCAGCTCCTTCATGGTGGTGCGCATGATGTGCGTCTGGCCATTCACGTGTACGCACATGTAGTCCCCCGCTGCATCGACCCAGTCGATGTCCTTCACGGGCACGAAAGTGGTTGAGGAGCCATCCTTGATGGCGATGCGGTCGGAGTATTGCGACGTCCCGCCAACATTCTGCAACAGTTGATTGATGGCACCGCGGGACTTGCCTGTCAGTGCAATCACGATGTCGAGCAATCGCTGCTTCTCCATCGCCGCCTCTTTGCGTGACACATGCTCCGTCACCTTGGCGATGGTGTTCTCAAGCCGGTCGTCTTCCACCGGCTTCAACAGATAATCCACAGCATTGGCAGTGAAGGCATCCACGGCAAAGGCATCATAGGCCGTGACGAACACGATGGCGGGCATATTGTCCTGCTGCAGTCTCTTCACCACGTCGAAACCCGTGAAGCCCGGCATCTGGATGTCGAGGAACACCAGGTCTGGTGTGAGCTCGGCGATGGCAGCCAGCGCTTCCTTGCCGTTCTGGCAGGATTGCACCACCTGAATCTGCGGATACTTCTCAAGGCGCATGCACAGACCGCTGCGCGCCAGCGGCTCATCGTCGACAACGATTGCCCGTATCGTCAGGCTGTTTTCATTCTGTTTCATAGGGGATATCAACTGTTACCTTGCAACCAGTGGGCACGCGCGACGAAAAAGTCAGAACGTGCCGTGCACCATAAATTTCCTTGAGACGATTGTGTATGTTTTTGAGACCAACGCCCGATGTGCTCGCTGAGTTGCCCTGCAGCAACTGTTCCGGCTCCGCAATGCCGGGCCCGTCATCTTCCACGTGAATGATCAGTCGGCCTTTTTCAACAGTGGCCGTGATCTGCACCAGACCCCCTGCTTCACTGCGCGCGATGGCGTGCTTGATGGAATTTTCCACCAGCGGTTGCAGCAACATGCTGGGGACAAGCCCCCGCTCTGCCTCGGGACTGATGTGGAGCGCAATCTTCATGCGCTCTTCGAAGCGCACCTTCTCGATCTCGAGATACAGCTTCACCGATGCGATCTCGAAAGCCAGAGGCACCTGGTCCAGCGGATCATTGTCGAGCGAATAGCGCAGAAACTTGCTAAGCCGTGTGAGCATGGTATTGGCAAGGTCCGTCTCGCGCTGCAGCACCAGCGTGGAGATGGCATTCAAGGTATTGAACAGGAAGTGCGGATTGAGCTGATAACGCAGCATGCGCAGCTGTGCCTCGTGGGCGAGGGCTTCGGAGCGCAGACTCTTTTCCTTCTCCACCTGAAACAACTGGTAATACTTGATGCAGAAGTACAAAACGCTCCAGGAAAGCAGCAGCGAGTACGAGAAGGGCAGCACGTCGATGAAGCTCGCGATGCCGTAGTCAGTCAGATCCACCACGCTGCCCACTTCAGTCTCGGTAATCAGTGTCTTGATGGGCTGCCAGATCAGCGAGGTCAGCAGACACCCCAGCAGCACCGTGGCAATGCGGATACTCACCCGCATGTCCCAGGCACAGGAATAGGCGTAGCGAAGCGCGGTGCTGAGCACCACACCGACCATCGCATCGAGTATGAAGACGCCCGTGCGCTCGACCATGTATTCGGCCGGCACGAAGCTGAGATCGCGCATTACCAGCAGCAGTACCCAGCCACTCCAGCCGATCAACTGCAGGATCCAGAATTGCGTGTGGCGATTCGGTCTGAGATTGCTGGCACTCATCGGGCGCGGGTTCCTGAAGGGCAACGGCAGTGACGTTGCGGGAAAAACCGCCGGACGCTGGGCGCCCGGCGGTTCAGGCAGCTGTCAGGGCAGCAGTGCGGCGACGGCTTCTCTTTCTTCCGACAGTTCCTGCTCGGTCTTCTGCATCAGATTGCGGCTGAAGTCATTGATCGCCAGGCCTTGCACGATGCTGTACTCGCCATTGGCGCAGGTCACCGGGAAGGAGTAGATCAGGCCCTTGGCGATGCCGTAGCTGCCGTCGCTGTGGATACCCATGCTGACGATGCCACCCTTGGTACCCAGCGCCCAGTCGCGAACGTGCTCAATCGCTGCGTTGGCGGCAGAAGC
>CAYWMC010000318.1:0-3060 GCA_964459345.1 uncultured Klebsiella sp.
GGCTGCGGAAGTTCAGGGCGGTCATGACCACCAGTTCAGGATCCACTGGCGCCTTGAGTGTCACGGCAGACTGCGCAACGGTGGTGCCGGTGCGCGTGCCGCCGAGGTAGGGAGCATCGCTGAGCTGGTGAATGGTCGAGTCGACCAGTTCGCCCCAGGACACGGCGCCATTCTGTTCATATCGGACAAACTCCGCTGCCTGGGCGGAACCCGCCAGTGCACCGGAAACCATCAGGCCTGCAACTATCTTGTTCAATGAATGCTTCACGCAAACACCTCCTCTGGGTGGGTTGGAGCCTTGCCAGTCCGGACATTGCCCTGCAATGTGTTGAAACGAATCTGGTCAGCCTTTCGTGCAGCTCCGGGTCCGGACCTGCACGCAGGAGAGGCGGAGCAACAGCGCGGGCTATCGTGAACCTGTTGCCGGGACTAATCAAGCCAGCGGACGCATCTGCGGATTGTTCCGACGATTTGTCTTTGCCGGCATTGCGCTTATCATCACAGCAGGTTTCTGGTCTTCCCGATCACTCCTCTCAAAAACAACAACACAGGGGCTTCTCGATGCGCGTCGACACGCAAGGCGTTTCCTTCCAGCTGCGACACTTCCTGCGCCTGACGGCGTGCTGCACGGCACTGACGCTGGGGGGCATACCGCTGCTGGTGCAGGGCGCTGACGTGGAGCCGCCCACCAGCCTGTCCCGGGCAGAGCCCGAGGCGGTGGGCATGTCCTCTGCGCGTTTCGGCCTGCTGGACACCATGTTGCGCCAGCATGTGGCAGATGGGCATGTGGCGGGGCTGGTGGCAGGCGTGGCGCGGCACGGCAGGATTGTGTATCTGCAGAGCATGGGCTGGCAGGACATCGAAGCCGACCAGGCCATGCGCGAAGACTCCATCTTCCAGATCCGCTCCCTGAGCAAGTCCATCACCTCACTGGCCGTCATGCAGCTGGTGGAACAGGGACGCCTGGCGCTTGAGGACCCGGTGGCCCGCTACATTCCAAGCTTCGCCGACATGCAGGTATTCGTGAATCCCGATGACCCGGACAACAGTCCGCTGCGCCCGCCCGCCCGCGCGGCCACCATCCGCGACCTGCTGCTCAACATCGGTGGACTGAGTCATCGCGACCGCGCGCTGTATCAGAGCCGCGCAGTGCGTTCCCGCGCCGACACGCTCGAGCAGTTCGTGGAAAAAGTGGCGGCCGTGCCACTGGTGGGCGACCCGGGCAGCGTGTGGGTCTACAGCGAATCCACCACCGTGCTCGGGCGCGTCATCGAGATCGTCACGGGCCAGCCTTTCGACGTTTACCTGCGGGACAAGGTGCTGGCACCGCTGCGCATGGCGGACACGGCATTCTTCGTTCCGCCTGAGAAGGTGGACCGTCTGGCGCGGATCTATCAGGCACCGCGCGAAGGCGGACCGCTGCGCAAGCAGCCCGACATGGACATCCCGATTACTCAGGACCCGCCGCTCAAGGAGGGCTCCGCCGGCCTGGTCAGCACTGTGCCCGACTATCTGCGTCTGCTGCAGATGTTCCTGGACGGCGGCACGCTGGATGGTGAGCGCCTGCTGTCGCCGGAAGGCATCGCGCAGATGACCCGCAATCACGTTCCGCCGGAACTGCTGCCCATCGGCATGTCGCCGCAGAGCCGCATCCTGGATCGCGGCTGGGGCTATGGCTACATGGTGGTGATCGACGCCGCGAAGAGTCCGTTCAGCGTGAACAATGGCGAGTTTGGCTGGATTGGCTCCCTTGGCACCTATGCCTGGGCCGATCCCGAGACAGGCACCGTGGCCGTCCTGATGATGCAGGTCGAGCCCGCAGGTGCCTACTCCGTGGCGGACACCTTCAAGGCCATCGTCGCGCAGACACTCACAGACTGACACCAGGCCGACCATGAGCAAGGGCAAGCCATGAGCACCGTCGCGCACAGCCAGGGGGAAAGCCTGCTTGGCGTCTCTGACGTGGTCTGCCGACTGAGCAGCCGCCGCACGCTGCGGGTGGCGCAATTCAGCCTGCGGCAGGGCGAACACTGGTGCCTGTTTGGCGGCAACGGGGCGGGCAAGTCCGTGCTGGCGCGCCTGTTGTGCGGGCAGCTGCCGCTGGGTGGGGATCACGTGCACTATGGGCAGGGCTTCGACCCGCGCAGGGATGTGTTGTTCGTGTCCTTCGAGGAGCAGCAGGCGCTGGCCGCCATGGACAGCCGTCATGACATCAGCGAGTACAGTGAGGCGGCGCTCGACCAGGGCACAACGGTGCGTGCACTGGTCAGCGGCACACTGCCGCTCACGGCGGATGCAGCACAGCGCCTGCAGGCGCTGCTGGAAGCTCTCGACCTGCTGCCCCTGCAGGAGCGCGGGATTCGCTATCTTTCCTCGGGACAGACCCGCAAGGCACTGCTGGCCCGCGCCTTGTTTCAGCGGCCACGCCTGCTGGTGCTGGACGACCCCCTGGAGAGCATCGATCTCGATTCCCGCGCCCGGCTGCTGCAGGTGCTGACCCGCAGTCTGCATCCAGACACCAGCACACTCCTGCTGTGCCGCCGCGAGCGCGACATCCTGCCCGGCATTACGCACATGGCCGTGCTGGACCAATTGCGTATCGTGGCGCAGGGACCGCTCGACGCCGTTCGCCGCAGTGTCGATTTTGAACGAGTCGTTCGCAAACCCGTGGTGATTCCCCAGGACCTGCCGCCACCTTTGCCGCAGCGGCGTGCGCCTGCGCCTGCGCAGGGTGTGGCGCTGCTCGACTTGAAGAACGTCAGTGCCGGCTACAACGGCAGGCTGGTGCTGGAGAACCTGAACTGGTCCGTGCACGCCGGGCAGCACACGCTGATCAGCGGCCCCAATGGCTGCGGCAAGTCGACATTGCTGAGCCTTGTCAACGGCGAGAACCACAAGGCCTATGGTCAGGACGTCTGGGTGTTCGGGCGCCGGCGCGGCACTGGCGAGACAGTGTGGGACATCAAGTCGCGCTTCGGCGTGGTATCCAACGAACTGCACACCCGTTACTGCAAGGGCTGGCGGGTGCTGGATGTGGTGGTGTCGGGCTTCTTCGATTCG
>CAYWMC010000319.1:0-3047 GCA_964459345.1 uncultured Klebsiella sp.
CAGTCGTAGACGAAGACGGCCTGCATGACCTGTCCGGGCGACTCGTGCAACAGCGGGTAGAGAGTCGCTGTCTCGCTGAAGGGCATGCGGTGCGAGATCAGCGCCTGGGGCATGGTGCGCCGCAGCATGTCCCAGCACAGGGCGAAACGGCGCTCTCTGGTCCAGCGTCCGCTCAGCTCGGGCGCCAGCGTGCTGACCTGGCTGGTGCTGATGCGCAGGCGATTGCGATGGGCCTCGCCGCCAAGGGCGATGGCGGCGCTCTTGCTGCCGTACCAGCTGCCGATCACGATACGGCTGGTGTAGCCGCTCAGATCGATGGCCAGGTTCAGCGCCTCGGGCACACCAGTGACTTCATAGATCAGATCGGCGCCCGGCACGCTGCCCCCTTCCCGCAGAGAGACGCGCAGGGCCTCGATGTCGTCGGCATCCAGCGGATCGAACACATCATCCACCCCCAGATGCAAGGCACGGGCACGGCGCGCTTCCAGAGCATCCACGCCATGCAGCGACTGCAGCGGGCACTGCACCAGCAGGCTGTCCAGCAGCAGGCCGACGATGCCCTGCCCCAGCACCACTACCCGTTCGCCCAGGGCGGGATTGCCGTCCTGCAGAAGATTGACGGCCGTCTCCATGTTGGCGAGGAAGACGGCAGCCTCTGCAGGCACATCGTCCGGCACCTCGATCACATCCGTCGTGCGCGCCAGAAATCGCGACGCATGGGGCGCGAAGCTGAAGACGCGGCGGCCGAGCCAGGCCGGGTCCACCTGCGGGCCGACGCGTTCCACGCGCCCCACACAGGCATAGCCGTACTGCAGCGGATAGCCCGGCGTGCCCTGCAATGCAGACAGCGTGGCGTCCAGGCTCATGTCGGCAGGAATCTGGCCACGGTAGACGAGCATCTCGGTGCCGGCACTGACGGCCGAGAGCTGGGTGCGAACCTGCAGCTCCCCCGGCCCAGGCAGAGGCAATGGCGCAGTGCGCAGCGCCACCTGCAGCGGCGCGGTGAACCACAATTGTTCGGCACTGTCTTGTGCACTGGAATGGCTGTTCTTCATCTTGCCTCGCTCGCCTGTGGCGCCCCGTAGTGCAGGTCGCCCCACATGATCACATCATCGCCCAGGCGCTCGGTGTGCAGCGGGGCGATGCGCGGCAGCTGCGCACGCATGACGTGCCCCATGTCCCCGACAGCCTTGTAGCCGCCGGCAAACACCGGCGCTACCGTCAGCACCACGGCATCTACCAGTTGCGCCTTCAGGAAGGCGGTGATGACATTGGCGCCGCCCTCCACCATCAGGCTGCGGATGCCCCGCTGCCACAGCGCCTGCAGGGCAGCGGCGAGATCGATGTGACCCAGCGCGTCGCCCGGCAGCCGGATGATGTCGATGTCGGTACGCGCCGGTGTCTCTGCGGCGCTCGTCAGCACCCAGCAGCGGCGCTGCCCCGGCGCGCACAGGCGGGCCTGGGGAGAAATGCGCAGCTGGCTGTCGAGCACGATGGGCTGCGGACTCGGGCCGGGACATTCGCGCACCGTCAGCTGCGGATCGTCCGCCAGCACTGTGCCGATGCCCACCAGAATGCCGTCGTGCAGGCTGCGCAGCTGATGCGTCAGTCGCATGGAATCGGGGTTGCTCAGGGCCAGCCCGGTCCCCGGGTGCAGCGTGATGCTGCCATCCCAGCTCTGGGCCCAGGCCAGGGTGACAGCCGGCATGCCGGCGCGATTGCAGCGCTCGCGATGCTCGCCAAGCCAGCGCGACAGCGTGGCATTCAGGGGCAGGACGGGTGGGAGAGTCGAGGAAGTGGGCATGGCGGCGATGGTACGGCCCGCCCCTGCACAAGGCAAGGCGGCCGCGCGGGGGATTTTTGTCGGCGGCGGGCTGGGAATCCCGCAGAGGCCGGGCGACAATGCCGGCTCTTCCCAAGCCACCCCCGCGGAGTCTGCGTGCCCCCCATTGTTCACTTTGCCATTCCCGGCGACCTGCAGTCCCGCACCGGCGGCTACGCCTGGGACCGCCGCGTCATTGCGGAACTGGAGGCACTGGGAATGACGGTGCAGGTGCTTCCCTTGTCCGCGACGTTCCCCAGCCCCGATGCGGCGGCACTTGCAGACGCTGCCGAGCGCGTCGCGGCCCTGCCCGACGGTGCCGTGCTGATTGCCGACGGCCTGGCCTGGGGCGTGCTCGACACCGTGGCACAGGCCCACGCGCAGCGCCTGCGCGTCATCGCCCTGTGTCATCACCCGCTGGCGCTGGAGAGCGGACTGAGCCCGGAGCGCGCTGCCGCCTTGCATCTGAGCGAAAGCCGCGCGCTGCAGGCTGCCGCCGCGATCCTGGTGACCAGTGACGAGACCGCCCGCACGCTGAGCGCGCAGTTCGGCGTGCACAAGGCACGCATCACCGTGGCGCTGCCGGGCACCGACCGTGTGGCGCCGGCCCGCTGCGCAGGCATTCCGCCGGTATTGCTCAGCCTGGCCACCCTGACCCGCCGCAAGGGCCACGATGTGCTGATCGCCGCGCTGGCCAGCGTGCAGGACCTGCCGTGGACGGCCCGCCTTGTCGGCGGCGAGCATTTCGATCCCGCCTGGAGCGCTCATCTGCGTGCCCTGGTGATCAGTTTCGGCCTTGCTGAGCGTATTGCCTTTGCCGGCAGCTGCGAGACGCCCGCCGCCGAATATGCACAGGCCGATGTGTTCGTGCTGCCCTCGCGCTATGAAGGCTATGGCATGGTGTTCGCCGAGGCCCTGGCCCACGGACTGCCAGTGATTGCCGCCCGCGCCGGTGCAGTGCCCGACGTGGTGCCCCCGGATGCCGGCCTGCTGGTGCCCGTGGATGACAGCGCGGCGCTGGCGGCGGCACTGCGCCGCGTGCTCACCGATGCCACGCTGCGGGAAGACTTGCGCGCAGGGGCTCTGCGCGCGGCGCAGGCTCTGCCACGCTGGCAGGACACCGGACGCTGCATCGCCAATTTGATTGCCAACCTGACTGGAACGACGAGCATAAAATGAGTGGATTTTCGATTTCCTGGCTGGACCTGCGCGAGAGCGCCGACCA
>CAYWMC010000320.1:0-3042 GCA_964459345.1 uncultured Klebsiella sp.
CCTTGAAGAAGCGTCAAGTGTGGGTGTGAATTTGAATGCCAATGTCATGCGGCAGTGAGATGTACCTTATGGACATTCTCCAGGCTCACGCTCTTTTCTGCCTGCCATATGTCGTAGCTGTTCTGCATGGCGAGCCAGCTCTCTGGACTGCGCCCCAGCGCCTTGGACAAGCGCAGCGCCATCTCGGGACTGACACCACTCTGCAACTTCAGAATGCGGTTCAGTGTAGAAGCCGCAACGTCCAGTTGCTCCGCCAGATAACGGCAGCTGAGATTGTAGGGCTCTATGTAGGTGGTCTGAATGAACTCACCGGGATGGGGAGGGTTGTGCATGGTCATCAGTGGTAATCCTCGTAATCAAGCAAATAGGCATTGCCATCAGTGAACTCGAAAGTCAGTCTCCAGTTGCCATTGACGGAAATGGACCAGACTCCCTTGCGGTCGCCCTTGAGAGGGTGCAACTGATAGCCAGGAATATCGAGATCAGCAATCTCCAGTGCGGTATCAAGGGCGGCCAGCTGCATGCGAATTCGTCTGGCGTGATGGTCTTGGATACCCTGAGTACTTCCTGTCTCGTAATACAGCTTCAGTCCTTTGTGCTTGAATGACTTGATCATGCTACAAATGTAGCGTGTTGCGCAACACTGTCAAGGCGTTGAATGCGCGGCAAACTGCGCGCGGGTGATTCTGTAAAGACAGTGCTCCCGCAGCGGGCTATCCAGCGCCAGTGCCGGATGTGCAAAGGTCCCGTCCCGCGCCATTCCCAGCCGCTGCATGACGGCCTGCGAACGCAGATTGCTGAGTGTTGTGAACGCGACGATTTCCGGCAATCCCAATGCCTCGAAGCCTGTTTGCAGCGCAGCCCGGGCAGCCTCTGTAGCGTAGCCCTTGCCCCAATGCTCACGCGCCAGGCGCCAGCCCACTTCCACACAGGGCGAGCAGGGCAGTGCCGCAGACGGATTGTGCAGGCCCACGAAGCCCAGAAAGGCGCCAGTCGCCTTCAATTCCGCCGCCCAGAAGCTCCAGCCCCGCTCGGAGATCAGCGCCTGACAGCGCGCGGCCAGCGCATCGCTCTCGGCGGTGCTCAAGGTTGCAGGGAAGTACTCCATGACCTGCGGGTCGGCATTGAGGCGGGCGAAGGGTGCGAAGTCGGCGCTTTGCCACTGGCGCAGGCGGATGCGGGGAGATTCTGGTTCCAGTTGCCTCACGAACGTATCTCCCGGGATATTGTGAAGGAGTGCCAGGACTCACCGCCTGCAGACAGCAGCCCTGGAATCAACGGCAGCACGTCGAACAGTGACTCGCCATCCATCGCCACATGGGCCAGGGCCCGTGCGGCAGGGGTGGCATTCAGGGCCACAGCGAAACCCACCTTCTCAAACAGCAGCAGGTCAGAGCGCGAGTCGCCCACATGAAAGACCTGCGACAGCGCACTGCCAGACGCCCGGCAGAATGCGTCCACGAAGTGAATCTTGTCCGCGTCTTCAAAATCCTTTGCCACGCGTCCGGTAAACCTGCCGTGCGCATCCTGCGTCATGGACGGACCGCTCCACGCCACAAAGCCAAAGCGCTGTGCAATGACCTGGGCGACGACGTCCCATGCACAGGTGGACAGGATCGAAGGGATGCCAAGCTCTGCCAGGAAACGGACTGTCTTTTCGATCTCGCCGATGACGGGAATGTCCTCCAGGTGCGCTGCGATGTCTGCCATGGTCAGCCCATTGAAGTAGGCCGCATCAAGGGCTGCAAACTCGGCATTCGAGATCGTGCCGGCGTAGTACTGCGCTTCCAGATCACGGATCAGTGCCAGATGGCCGATCTTTTCTGCGAGATGGGCGCCGCTGCTGGTGCCTCGCACCAGGGTGCCGTCCAGATCGAAGCTGGCGATCTTCCAAGGCATAGCCTGAAAAGGGAATTCCTCGCAGTCGAGAGTCGAGAGAGGGGCCATGTGGCTACTCCGTTGCCAGCCGTGCTTTGACATCGGCATACGCGGCCGCAATCAGCGCCGCCAGGGCCATGTCGTTGGCCGGCGCGTCGGGCTGCAGTTTCACATGGCGCATGTGCTTCCCTGTCCCCAGTAGCAGGCCCGCCGGGTCAGGCAGTGTGTCGCCCTGGAAGAAGCCCAGATTCACATGCGCCTTGAAGGCATTCACGTAGGCAAAGGCCGCGCCTGCTACGCAGACGGTGGGCATGCCGTCATGCAGCACCACGGTGACGTCGGCGCCGCTCTCGCGCAGAACAGTGAACCAGTGTCGGGCGAGCGCACCGAGCGGCCCGGCGTGATCGTGGAACCAGCGGTCCACGTCGGGGTGATGGGGCTGCGAGTTCTTGAGTCGGAACAAGGCGCGCATGGGCGGCCTCCTGTCATTGCTGGTCGCGCGGCTCCCGCAGTGCCACGTTCAATTGATCAATGACCATCGCCCAGTCGGCGTCCTTCAGGATGTTTTCCTGCAGAAACGCAGACTGCGACGGGCTCCAGAACGGCGCCGCATGCAGCGCGATATCGTCCGGCACTGGCCGCCCGGCGTCGATGAACTGCCGGATGTCTGCGGGAGACGACGGCAGGCCGAGTTGTTCGAAAAGACTTGTCAGGGTGTGCTGAAACGCTTCCATGGGGACTTCCTCAGTCGGCATCCGGAGGCAGACGCCCGGTGTAGGCGTCCGAATAATAGCGCTCAGGGCTGCTGGGCGGTCTGAGCACGAAGCGGAACAGATACGTGATGCCCTCGGCATCCACCGGCTCGCCGCTGCCGGAGAGTCTTGGATTGAAGCGCAGAGTCTCTGCCGAGCGGATGGCCGAGCTCGTGAAGACGCCCCTGGGTTCTTCATCCAGCACGACGATCGAATCCTTCTGCACGCTGCCATCCTTCAGCACCACGAACTGCGCATGCACCCAGCCTTCGATGTTCTGTTCGAACGCAGTGCGCGGGTAGCGGGGCGGGTCCTTGAAGATCGGCAGCATGGGGGCGAAGGCGTCTTCCGCTGCGAGCACTGGCGGCGCGGCGAACGGCGTGCAGAGTGTTGCGGCCAGCATCAGCCAAGG
>CAYWMC010000321.1:0-3035 GCA_964459345.1 uncultured Klebsiella sp.
GGGTTGCCGCCAGAGATCACCTGGGTGGCGTCGTTGATGGTGAAGTTCGGGCGCAGGTCGTCGAAGTCAGGACGCGATGCTGACGTGGTGACGCCGACGCGTGCCTTGAGCTCTTCCGACACATTCCAGTTCAGGTGGGCACTTGGGTACACCATGGTGTCGTCGCGGCTGACATCCACCAGACGTGTCTGGGCAGCCGTGGTGCCGACCGCAGGGAAGCTCACATAGGCTTCACCCGTGTTGGCGATCTGCTCCACGCGTGCCCCATACACCACATTGCCCCAGTCGAAATCGGTAGTGGCCATGGCATACAGCGCCTTGATCTCTTCCGTCACTTGCCAGTAGTTGCCGCGGGTGTCCTGCAGCGTGGCAGCACCGCTGCGGATCTGCTCGTCCATGAAGTTGGTAGTGAAAGACTCATTGGTATAGCGGAACTGATAGTTCAGATCCTGTCCGCCCAGGTAGCTCTGGTCGCTGGCGAACATGGCCCACGTGGGGATCGTGCCCGTGGTGAAGTTGCGCTGGTACAGCGTTTCTTCCGAGGTCTTGGTGCGCTCGGTATACAGCCCGCCCAGTTCCAGAACGGTGGGCCGCCCCATGAGCTCCATGTCGTGATCGACGTCGACTTTCAGTGTGTCAGCCTCGGTCAGATCACCGCCGTCCAGTTTGCCGATGCTCTGCAGCGGGAACTGGAATGCCTCGATGTGGCTGACCTGCGGGCCTTTTGTACGGGCGCTCGTGGTACCGGTGGTGGAGAAGAAGCGAATGGTGTTCTCGTCGTCATTGCGGAAGTCGTATTCAATCGTGGGGCGCAACGCGAAGCTCGACGGACTCTGGAAGGCCGCTGTCACCGGAGTGTTGCGGCCATCTTCCGTCCGGGTGTGGTTCAGGCGCCAGGACACATTCCATGCGTCCAGCGCGTGTTCGCCGCCCAGGGTATTGGTGAAGGCGTACTCTTCCACATCGCGGTAATCGATGCGGGCATTGATGCGCGCGCCATAGGATGTGCCATTGGTCGGGTCGTTGCTGTTGATGTAGGCCGCATTGGTGTAGCTGACGCCGGCCGCATTGGTGCCCTGATCCAGGCGAATGAGGAAGTTGTCCCGCAGTTCATCGTCATGGAACATCGTGTAGATGGAGCTCGCGAAGACAGTGTTGTTGTCGTCGGGGCGGTAGTCGAAGCGCAGGGACGCAGAGTAGTTCTCGCGCGTCAGACGGTAGTGCTTGTTCTCATGTTCGCGGGCGAAGCGCTTGGACGGGTCAACGGTGTTGCTCAGGTAGGGGTCGGTTTCCCAGTTGTCCGTGGCCATCTCGCGCTTGTAGTAGGAACCCTGTGCCAGCACGCCCAGACTGCCATCGAGCAGCACATTGGAGTAGGTCATGGCGGTGTCCAGCTCGTCGCCGCCGCCCAGGTCCACGCGGCCAGCGCCCACTTTGCCCGTGATCTTCTGGCCGGGATTGTCGAAGCCCGTGCGGGTGATGATGTCGATGTTGCCCGCCACAGTGGTGCCCGCCATGGACGGCACGATGGCCTTCTGCACGATGATCTGTTTGGCGATGGCGGAAGGAATATTGTCAAAGCGCGAGGCGCGGCCTTCCGGGCTCACGATGCTCAGGCCGTCGAAGGAAAGGGTGGTCCAGTAGTTGGGCGCACCGCGCAGGTTCACGTAACGCGCCTGGCCCTGGTCGCGCTCGATGCCCACGCCTGGCAGACGTCCTACGGCGAAGGCGATGTTCTGGTCGGGCAGGTTGCCGATGGCATCGGCGGACAGCACGCTGACCAGGGAGTCGGAGTTGCGCTGAATCTCCAGCGCCGCTGCCACGCTCTCCGCCATGGGGCGGCGCACACTCACGGTGATCTCGTTGATTTCTTCGCTGGCCGACTGCGCATTGGCGCCGGCGCTCACGCTGAGGACGGTGGCGCCCAGCAGCAGGGTTCTGACAGTGTTCATAGGGGTTCCTTGTGACGTTGTGGGATTTTCTTATGGGTGTTTGAAGCTGATTTCGTAAAGAATTCCTTCGTCCGGCTTGTCGTTGGGGCCGGTCTGCGACGAGAAGTACAGCCGCTGAAACGAGGGGTCGAAGGCAGGCCCGCAGATCTCGGACAAGGGCTGACCCGTCACCTGCACCACCGGCAGCACCAGGCCGTCGGGACCCAGAAGCACGATCTGCATGTCGCCGCCGTCTTCCGCCACCAGCACATCGCCGGCGGCGGTGATGGTCACGTTGTCGACGCCGCTCAGATGGGGGGCAGTGGTGTGCATGAAGTCATAGAGCACATCGATCTGGCTGCTGCGGGTGTCCAGGCGCCACACGCGGTTGTCGCCCTTGGTGGTGAAATAGAGCAGGCCGTCTGTCCAGGCAATGCCTTCGCCGCCGTTGAATTTCGTGGTCCTGGGCACCTGCAGACTGGTGCGCACGGTGGTCGCGGCCGGGTCCGGCACGTCGTGCCACACCACCTGCCGGACGCCTTCTGTCGCCACGACTTCCGCCACCTGCAGAGTGCCGGCCGAGAGGTCTGGCAGTGCATTGGCGGGAATGAAGCGGTAGAGAGCACCGTCGGGTTCATCTTCGGTGAGATAGAGGTGGCCGTTGACCGTGTCGACGGCAACGGCTTCGTGCTTGAACAGACCCAGTGCAGGTCGCGCCTCGCCTGCCTTCACGCCGAAGGGGTCGCACTCCCACACCAGGCCGCGATCCACTTCTTCGCAGGACAGCCAGGTCTGCCACGGGGTCTGACCGCCCGCGCAATTGTTGTTGGTGCCGGCAAGAATCGAGTAGGCATCCTGAATCTCGCCGCTGGCACTGAAGCGCACCGCGCCCACGCCACCACCGCCTTCCTCTGTCTTCACTTCGCTGTTGGAGACGTAGACCCACCCGCCATCAGGCGTGGCGAACGTGGCGCCCCCATCGGGCGATGCATGCAGGCGGAACGGGGAAGAAGGCACAACCGGCTGGCCGGAACGGGCGATGATGCGCGACTGCATGCCTGGCAGCAGACGCAGGCCGTTGGCATCGGGTTCGCCCAGCGGGCC
>CAYWMC010000322.1:0-3029 GCA_964459345.1 uncultured Klebsiella sp.
TTCCTGGCGGATCGCCCTTATTCACAGGCACTGGCTGGATTGCGCATCCGGCTGCAGATGTTGCGGCAAGAGCCAGACCCACTTGAGCAATTTCCCAAGGGACGGGTGATTCTGCTGACTTCCAGTCTGCAAGGCGAGGGCAAGTCCACTGTTGCAGCCAGCCTTGCGCTGGCTATGGGGCGCACCGAGCGTGTGCTGCTCATCAATGCAGACATGCGCACCAGCCGCGAATTTCTGGGGGTGCCTGCACGCGCTCCAGGCTTGTCGCACCTGATCGCCGGTGCCGCGCAATTGCGCGACGGCGTCCATACACTGAAGGAGCACGGCATCGATGTCATTCCCGCAGGTGTGCTTCCTCCCAACCCTCAGGAACTGCTGGCGGGCAAGCGCTTCCGGCGCATTCTGGACATGCTGCAACGCCGCTATGACACCATCATTCTTGATGCGCCAGCGCTGGGCGAGGTCAGCGACACGCTTCTGGTCGGTCGCCTTTGCAGTGACATCGTGTTTGTCGTGGCGGCAGGAAGCACCGCGGTAGACCAGGCTCGCGCTGAGCTGCGCAAGCTGGACATGGCAGACATGCCAGGAATTCACGTGGTTCTGAATCGCACGCAGCAATTCGAAAGCGCGCCTTTACCTCTCTGGAAGAAGGCATCATGAATCTGACGGAGCTGCAGTCGCTGCTCGATTCGACAGACGCGGAGTCCGCTGCCGCGACTGCACCTTCCGCTCCCGTCAAGCTCGTTCCCAAAGTGCAGGACCCGCAAGTCGCCGAGCTTGCAGTGGCCCCCCAGGCAGCAAGCCTGCAGGAGCGTCTGCAAGAGATCGAGCTGGCCCAGAAGCTGGGATACCTGCTGTGCAAATGCACGTGGCCCCCGCAGATCATGGTGCTGACGGGTGCAGACCACGTCTACCGCTGCCGCCGCTGTTCCCGCGTCCGCGAAATGTAGGGTTGGCAAGCTATGTGCTTGCATTGAGAAATCAAGGCAGAACGGCTGGCAACGGCCGACTCTTGCCGCCCGAATTCTCCATACGAGGTTAGATCATCATGATCCGTGGCATCTCCGGCATCGTTCTTCTGCTTGCGACGGCCGCCTGCAGCAACGTGCAGACACTGCGGGGCGAACTCCAGCACGTCTACAACGAGAGCCTGGCGCTGACGTCCGGCGCAGGCCTTCTGGCTGATCACAATGTCGAGCGCAGTGCCAACTGGGTGCTGTCGCGGGATGTCAGTTTCTATGTCGCGCTCAGCGGGCTGGAACAGTTTCCCTTCCTGCGGCCCACGGCAGCGCAGGACCTGCCCAATCTGCAACCGGCGCCTGATGACAGTCTTTCTGCCATCCTGGCAGGGGAAGTGCGGCGGCAATTCCCGCGCGTGCTGCGGGGCGATCGCACGGAGTCTCTTTTTGATGCACGGCAGTCAGCGACACGCAATCGCATCGACTTCGTGATCTATCCGCGCGTGCTCCTGTGGGAAGACACGGTGGGCACCTGGTCGGAAGTGGCAGACACGCTGCGCTATCGCTCGGACGATGAGGTGAGGGATGCCTTTGGTCTGGACCGGGCTCGCATTCAACTGACAGTGCTGGATACGACGACGGGAAGAATCGTCGATGTCGTGTCTGTCCAGACGCGTGCCGGCATCCTTGGACTCTATGATGAGACCCCCGACAGGCTGCTGGTGGCCGCACTTGGTCAGTATGTGGATAGTCTGGTACCGTGAGGGCCGATGAATGACACTCCGCGTGCACTTCCTGAATCACTTCTGAAGGCTGCAGACCAAGGTCTGCAGGCATCCTCATCGCTTTTGTGGAATCCCCCGTACTGCGGCGCCATCGACATTCGCATCGCGGCCGATGGCGTCTGGTATCACGAGGGGCGCCCCATTCTGCGCCCGGCACTTGTACGCCTGTTTTCCTCGATTCTGCGCCGCGAAGCAGACGGGGTCTTCTATCTTGTGACCCCCGTGGAGAAACTGTCGATTCAGGTGGACGATTGTCCGTTTGTGGCGGTTCTGCTGCAGGTCGCAGGTGAGGGGGCTGACACCGTCCTGACTTTCGAACTCAATACCGGCGAGCACATCAGCGCGGGTATGCAGCATCGTTTGTGGGTGGAGGAGAGGGAGGACGGTCCGCATCCGCTTCTGGAGGTTCGGGACGGACTGCACGCCTTGCTCACGCGCGCCGTGTTCTATCAGCTGGCGGAACTGGCGCAGGTACATGCCGGAAACGATGCAGACATGCTGGTGGTCTGGAGCCAGGGCGAATGCTTCGCTCTGGGGGCGGCAGGTTGAATGCACTCAGCGTTCGGAGAAACGCTCGTGCAGCGCAGCCGCTTCCTCGCTGGTGACCGGTCGCAGGCCAGTGGCGGCAGCGTCGGTGACATTGCCTGCCGCTTCCACGACAGTTCTTGCCGCTTCCTTGCTGTAATGGATGCCCTTGTCGGCGCCTTTGACAGTGAGTTGTGCGGCGGTGGTCGCTGTGCCGGCGATGGGCGCGACCACGAATCCACAGCCGCCGAGCAGGCTGGCGAGGCCAAGGAACAGGAAAGACAGTGTGTATCGACGGTGCATGACTGGATCCTCGCAACAGGGCGCATTCTGGCATTTTGCGTAGTAGCAGCAAACTTTGTGCCGCTATTGTCAAACCTGCTGTTGAATTGACGCTCAAGGATAAACCCGGCATCATTGGCAGCCTTTTTCGGGCGCCCCGCACAGGCATGTTGACAGAGTATTGTCGTGGCCGTGCAGCCCGCGTTTCGCTCTCTCACACTCAAATTTCTTATCCAAGTGGAGAATCCATGAAGATTCTTGTGGCCGTCAAGCGTGTTGTCGACGCCAATGTCAAAGTGCGCGTCAAAGCCGACAACAGCGGCGTCGAACTTACCAATGCCAAGATGGCGATCAATCCCTTTTGCGAAATAGCCGTGGAAGAGGCCATCCGCATCAAGGAGAAAGCTCAGGCTGACGAAGTCATTGTCGTGTCCATTGGCGAGAAGTCCTGCCAGGAGCAGATCCGCACGGCACTGGC
>CAYWMC010000323.1:0-3026 GCA_964459345.1 uncultured Klebsiella sp.
GGAGAAATGACAAGCATGTGGCAGTGGTGTGACCGGTGCTGTGGGAGCGGGCTTGCGTGGGAGCGGGCTTGCGTGGGAGCGGGCTTGCGTGGGAGCGGGCTTGCCCGCGAACAGTTCGCTTGCAAGCAAGCTCGGGACTGTCCGATTTTTTGTGTTTCGGCTGTTAGTGAAGTTCATTGTCCCGATCCGCTGTAGAACCTGAATCGGGTAAATCGGTCTTCGTACAGGATGGCGAACTGCTGCATGGCTGCTGTCCAATCATGAGTCGCCATTCCCCACTTTACGGTGATGTTGCGGATCGCCAGCCACAGCAGCTTAGTCGCCGCGTCGTCATTGGGGAAGTGCCCCCGGGTCTTGATGATCTTGCGCAACTGCGCATTCACACTCTCGATCGCGTTGGTGGTGTAGATCACTTTGCGTATCGCAGGTGGGAAAACAAAAAAGGGAATCACCTGGCTCCAGACCCCTTGCCATGCACTCACCACCATGGGGTACTTCTGGCCCCAGCTGCCTTGTGCAAAGTCCTGAAGCGCCTCGTGGGCGGCTTGCGCATCCGTGGCGGTGTAAAGCGGTCTGAGTGCAGCGGCCAGAGCACGCCGATCTTTCCAGCCGGCATAGCTCAGGCTATTGCGGATCAAATGCACGATGCAGGTCTGCAGCGTCGTGGCGGGGAACACCGCTCCAAGTGCCTGCTCCATACCTTTGAGGCCGTCGGTGACTGCAATCAAGATGTCCTCAACACCTCGAGTCTTCAGCTCGTTGAAGACTCGTAGCCAGAACTTGGCGCCTTCTGTGTTCTCGATCCACAGGCCCATGATCTCCCGCGTACCATCGGCCAATACGCCCAGCGCCAAGTACACAGCCTTGTTGCGAACAAGACCTTCCTCGCGGATCTTCACCCTCAGGGCGTCGAAGAAGACCACCGGATACATCGGCTCAAGGGGCCGGTTCTGCCACAGCTGAACCTCCTCCATGACCTCGCTGGTGACTGAGCTGATGAAGTCGGGAGAGACCTCGGTTCCGTACTGTTCAGCCATGAACGCCTGAATCTCCCGAACACTCATCCCACGGGCATACATGGCGACAATCTTGTCGTCAAATCCGGTAAAGCGTCGCTCATGCTTGGGGATCAGCAGCGGGTTGAATGACCCCTGGCGGTCACGGGGAATATCAAGACGGATCGGCCCATCTTCGGTCAGGACAGTCTTCGCGCTCTTGCCGTTGCGATGGTTCGTTGCTTCCTCAGGACGAGGCTCGCCGCTCTGATAGCCCAGGTGCTGCCCCATCTCCGCGCTCAGCGCTCGCTCGATCAAGGCCTTCTTGAGCTGCATGATCGTGTCCTGCACTGCCTCGGCAGTCATGGGCCCTGTCACCAACTCATCCAGCAGCTTCTCAGCGCTGGCAGGCAGGGCTCGCTTGGGTGCCTCCTCCGAGGCGCTCTTCTTGGTGCGTGTCATATGTCTCCTCCGGGAGAGCAATCATATGCCTGCACACAAAAATACTGACAGTCCCGGCAAGCCCGCTCCCACAACAAAGGGTTCCCACAACACAGGGTTCCCACACCACAGGGCTCCCACACCACAGGGTCCCCACACGTTCAATCAGCCATTGCGGCGTTCGAAATCCTTCATGAAGTCTGCCAGTGTCTGGCAACCCTCCACCGGCATGGCGTTGTAAATGGAGGCGCGCATGCCACCCACCACTCGGTGACCTTTCAGTGCATACAAGCCGCGCTCCTGCGCTTCGTCCAGGAACTTCTTGTCCAGCGCGCTGTCAGCCAGCGTGAAGGTGATGTTCATCTGTGAGCGGTGCGCCTTCTGGGCAGCGCCACGGTAGAACTCCGTGCTGTCGATGGCGTCATAAATGATCTTCGCCTTCTGGGCATTGATCTTCTCGATTGCCGGCACACCGCCTTGATCCTTCAGCCAGTGCAGTACCAGATTCATCATGTACACCGCAAAGGTGTTGATGGTGTTGGGCATGGAGTGGTTCTTGGCGTACGTGTCGTAGTTCAGCAGATTGGGCGTCTGCGGCATGGCGTGGCCGATCAGATCCTTGCGGATCAGCACGGCGGCCATGCCTGACGGGCCGAGATTCTTCTGCAGGCCGGCAAACACCAGGCCGAACTTGTTGTAGTCGATTACACGTGACATCAGCTCGGACGTCATGTCAGCCACCAGCGGAATGTCACCGGTGTCGGGGAACTCGTTCCAGCGCGTGCCGAACAGCGTGTTGTTGATGGTGATGTGGACATAGGACGTGTCTGCGTCCAGCGTGGACACATCAAAGTCAGGAATATGATTGAAGTTGCTGGCTTCGCTGCTGGCGACGGTTACTGCCTTGCCATAGCGCGCGGCTTCCTTGCGGGCCAGCACTGTCCAGTGACCGCTCTCGATGAAGGCGGCCTTGTGCGCGGGCTTCAGGGGCATCAGGTTCAGTGGAATGGCGGCAAACTGCATCTGGGCGCTGCCGTGCACGTACAGGATGTCAAAATTGTCCGGCAGGTCGGCCAGTTCGCGCATCAGGTTGTCAGTCTCGGTCAGCAGGGCTTCGAACTCGGCGCTGCGGTGGCTGACTTCGATGATGGACATGCCCAGACCTTTCCAGTCCAGAAATTCCTCTTTGGCCTTTTCCAGCACGGGCAGTGGCAACATGGCCGGACCGGCCCCGAAGTTGAATACGCGTTTCATAGTAGTTTCCTAATTTACAAGTTAAAAATCCGAATTCCGGTGCGCCTTGCGGAGCGGGCATGGAGCCATCTCCGGGGCTGACTTGTGCGACACGCCGTGAACCCATCCCTGGGGGCTCGGCTGCCGCCGTCCTGGCGGCAGACGGTCGCGCAAGTCAGCCCCGAAGATGGCTCTCACGTTCTGTGCCTGTATCGGCCAGGCGCACCGCAATGCCGTGGCGATGTGCGGTGCCGACGCCTCTCCTCCTGCACATCGTCGGAGTGTGTTGCTGCTGAAGCGGGAGCGCCCTTGAGCCCTCCCGGTTCCCGCCAGAAAAACAATCCTTACAACACACTC
>CAYWMC010000324.1:0-3016 GCA_964459345.1 uncultured Klebsiella sp.
CCACATCGTCGGCCCTGAGCGGATTGGTGCCCTCCTAGACCATGTCGGCCCGTGCCGCGTCGCCCTTGAAGCGCACGTTGGAAAATTCAGTGTCCGACATCCCAGGTTCAATATTGGTGACACGCACGTGCTTGCCCAGCAGGTCTGCCCGCAGCGCCCGGGAAAAGTTCTGCACGAACGCCTTGGTGGCACCATAGGCGTTGCCACCGGGATACGGCCAGTTGCCTGCCGTGGAGCCGATATTGATGACATGCCCCGTGTCGCGTTCCACCATGCCCGGCAGCACTGCGCGCGTCACGCGCAGCAGGCCGGTGACGTTGGTGTCGATCATGGTTTCCCAATCGCTGAAGTCGGCGCGGTGGGCGGGCTCCAGCCCCAGCGCCAGCCCTGCACTGTTGACCAGCACGTCGATGGCACGATGGGTCTCAGGCAGCCCTGCGAAGAAGGCGTCCACGCTGGCCTGGCTGGTCACATCCAGCGCGGCGGCGTACACGCTGCACTGCCCCGCCAGCGACGCCGCCAGGGCCTGCAGTTTGTCCAGGCTGCGCGCCGCCAGAATCAGCGTGCAGCCGTCCTGCGCAAAGCGCCGGGCAGCGGCCTCGCCGAATCCTGACGATGCGCCGGTGATCATGACGACCTTGGACATGGTCACTCCCTCGCGCGTCAGGCCAGCTTGAGGGGCAGGCGCGTGATCACCTGACCCGTGATGGCGGCCAGCGCGTTCGCCACGGCCGGCGCGATGGGCGGAGTGCCCGGCTCGCCAACGCCTGACGGCGCATTGGTGGATGCCACGATGTGCACTTCTACTTCCGGCATGGCATTCATGCGCAACACGCGGTAGGTGTGGAAGTTGTCCTGGTCCACATTGCCTGCGGTCATGGTCACTTCATCTCCCAGGGCCGCGGAAAGTCCATAGGCGATGGCGCTCTCGACCTGTGCTCGCACCACGTTCGGATTCACCGCAATGCCGCAGTCGATGGCAGCCACGACGCGCTCCACCTTGAAGTTCGTACCCTGCACGGACACATCCACGATCTCGGCGACGGTAGAGCCGAAGGAGGTGTGTACCGCGACGCCGCGTCCCCAGCCTTCCGGCAGCTCTTTGGTGCCCCAGCCGGCCTTCTCGGCGGCGAGTTGCAGAACGGCCGTTTCACGGGGGTTGTTCTTGAGCAGGCCCAGTCTGAATGCGACGGGGTCATCGCCCGCCTTGCGCGCGAGAAAGTCGATGAAGACCTCCTTGCTGAAGGCTGTGTGGGTGTGGCCCACGGAGCGCCACCACTGGACGGGAACGCCATTGGTGGGCGAATGCAGCTCCACCTGCCGTTCCGGAATCTCATAGGCCAGATCGGACAGGCCCTCCACGGACGTGGTGTCGATGCCATTGACCACCATCATCTCCGCCATGGACGTGCCGGCGATGATGGACTGACCTGCCACCCGCACCTGAATCGCCGTAGGACGGCCATTGACGTTGAGGGCTGCTGTCAATTTGTGCACATAGGCCGGGCGGTAATAGCCGGCGCGCATGTCGTCTTCGCGGGACCACACCAGCTTCACCGGCGTGCCCTGCACCTGGCGGGCAATGCGCACTGCTTCCAGCACATAGTCCGAGGCCGGGTTGGCGCGGCGGCCGAAGCCTCCGCCGGCGAACACCGTATTGATCTTCACGTTCTCGATGCCGGTGCCCAGCAGCTGGGCGATGGCGGCCTGATCGCCGGTGGCGCTCTGACAGCCGTACCACATCTCGGCGGCGGCGCCGTCCACTTTGGCCACGCAGTTCATGGGCTCCATCTGGGCATGGGCCAGATAGGGGAATTCGAAGACCAGGGTCTGCACATCACGGGACTGGCTCAGGGTATCCGCCACATTGCCAACGGATGCAGCCACCGCGCCTTCGGTGTCCACCAGCTCATGGTAGTGAGCCAGGATGTCCGTGGTGCCGCGGGTCTCGGCTGCCGAGTCATCCCACTCCACCTTCAGCAATTCGCGGCCCTTGGTGGCACTCCAGTAGTCGCGAGCCACCACGGCGACGCCGGTATCGATGGCGAAGACATTGACCACGCCGGCGCGGGCCAGCGCAGCGGTGGCGTCGAAGGAGCGCACCTTGGCGCCAAAACGGGGAGCATGCACGACGACGGCGGTCAGCATGCCGGGCAGCTTGACGTCCTGGGTGTAGATAGCCGTGCCATCGTGCTTGCCGGTGTCCTTGCGCGGGGTGTCATCGCGACCGATCAGCGTGAACTGGTCTGGCGTCTTCAGTGTCAGTGCCGACACCTCCGGCGCACTCTGCATGGCTGCCGCCGTGGCGAGCTCGCCGAAGGTGGCGGAATGGCTGCCGTGGGTGACCACACCGCGGGACACGGTGATCTCGCTGGCAGGCACAGTCCACTGGGCGGCCGCTGCGTTCACCAGCATGGCTCTGGCAGCGGCGCCGGCCTGGCGCATCTGCATGAAGCTGTTGGCGATGGCAGTGCTGCCGCCGGTGCCCTGCTGACCCATCAGCAGGTTGGCATATTTCTCGGTGTTCGCGGGGGCGTGCTCGCAGACCACCTGGTCCCAGTCGGCATCCAGCTCGTCGGCGATGCAGGTGGCAAGGCCCGTGTAGACACCCTGGCCCATCTCAAGGTGCTTGATCATCACCTTGACGACATTGTCGGGGGTGATGCTGACGAAGGCATTGAATTCGAGGGCGGCATCGGCAGCACTCTGGGCGTGGGCGGCCAGGCCGCCAAAGTTCACGCCGAGCATCAGGCCTGCAGTGGTGCCGGCAGAGACTTTCAGAAAGCTGCGACGGCTGGGGTCAACACTCTGGCCTTTCAGGAATCGGGAGATGTTCATTATGCGGCTCCTCCGTTGCTCTTCAGCTGCGCGGCGGCCATGTGGATGCCGGCCTTGATGCGGGAGTAGGTGCCACAACGGCAGATGTTTCCCGCCATGGCCGCTTCGATGTCGGCGTCGGTCGGCGCGCTGTTTTTCTCGAGCAGAGCCGTGGCCGACATCACCTGACCTGACTGGC
>CAYWMC010000325.1:0-3013 GCA_964459345.1 uncultured Klebsiella sp.
TCGAGTTTGGCGGCAAGGCCGGCAATGGTGAGCCCGTGCTCGCGATACACACGATCCTCTTCAAAGACCTTGCGGAAGCGTTTGACGTCGGCCTGCAGGGCCTCGCCGGCCGGTTCGGCAGGCACGAAGGGCGTGACCTTCAGCAGCACCTTGCCCAACGCCACATAGTCAAACTTGAGCAGCGCGATCAGCATGGCGAAAGTGACGCCGGCGATCACGAAGGTGATGAGCGCCTGTGCCTGCGCATAGCGAACCGAGGCACTGCTGAGCAGATAATTCTCCAGGAACACCACCGCCAGAATCAGCCCGCCCTGCACGATGATGATGACCCAGCGCAGGAAGCGGCGCGTCTCCACCAGATCATTGCTCCAGCCGCGCGCGCACCAGAACACGGCGAAGACGGCGAAGAACAGCTGAATGAAGTCGGGCACCGGCCCCAGCAGGAACTGCGAGAACGAGCTGTCCGCCTGAATGGACAGGAATGCAGACGGACGGTAGGAGCGGTAGTTGAGGTGATCCAGCACCAGCTGCACTACCAGCAGCAACACCAGCGGCCTGGGGGCGCGATGACTGTCCTGGAACACATGGTAGCAATAAAGTGTGAACAGCCCGGGAATGGCATTGGCGCCCAGATTCAGCACGACTCCCCAGCCACCGGGCGTCAGCCGCAGGGCCTGGTCGATGTGCGAAAGCGACATGCCATTGATCAGATAACACACAATTCCCAGCGCGAGCACGAAGAACAGTCTGGCACTGATGTCATGTGGTTCGGCTTTCAGATAGCCGAAGGCCAGCATCAGTATCGAGAAGATCGCAAGCAACTGTGCGCTGAAGAGTAACAAGAGGCACCTCGTGGCAATGTGGGCCGGTATCTAAGCACAGTCCTCCCAATGCCTCAATGCAGGGGTTGGAAAACCCGACACGATGCAGAAATTCGGGTCATTCCGCCTTGCCGCCACCTCAAGTAGAATGGCCGCCAGTTTTGCCATTTGCCACCCTTCTTCTTTCAGGCTGCTGCCCATGTCCGCGTTTATTCCAGGTTTTTCCCGGTTCTTCCTGTTTGTGTTCGGCGTGCTGCTTGTCACTGGCACTGTACTGCAAAGCCCGGGCGCAATGGCCCAGACCAGCACTATCGACGAATGCCTGCGCACAGAAGTCACCCGCCCCGAGAATGACGCGCGCACCGTCAATGAACTGCGGACACGCTGTGCAGAGCGCGAGACCTCGCGGGAGAGCGTCGACGCCCTGATCGCTGATTCAGCCGCGGCAGTGCCCGTGCTGCTGGCGCGTTATGACGAAACACTCGAAAACACCTTGTTCATGCCCTACAAGAACAACTACATCGTGTTCGGTTCCATGGAGAACGACGATGGCACAGCCCCTTTCAGTGGCCAGTCCCTGGACATCAAGTTCGAACTGGGCATGAAGTTCACGCTGTTCCCGCAGATCGACGAACTGAAATTTCTGGCGCCGGTAAAGTTCGGCTACTCACAGCGCTCCTGGTGGGACATCTCGGAGTCCTCCGCGCCTTTCAAGGAACACAATTACAATCCGGAAGTGTTCTGGGATTTCACCGAAGCACTGGAGCGCCCGAGCAGCCGCACGCGTCTGCACATCTTTGACTACGCCGGCATGGAGCATCAGTCCAACGGCCTCGACGGCATTGCGTCACGCAGTTGGGACCGCGTCTATGGTCAGCGTGAACTGCGTCTCAGCGAAACCTGGGCGTGGACGCTCAAATACTGGCACATTCTCAATGCGGGCGACTTCAACGACGACATCCAGGACTATATCGGCCAGGCTGAAATCACCACCCACATCGATGTGAACAACTGGGCGAACATCAATATCAAGACCTCCAAGGGACATGAGACAGAGACCATCAATTATCAGGTGGACCTGATCTTTCCAATGTCCCAGTGGGTGAACAGCCGCTTCGTGCTCAGTTATTACAACGGTTACGGCGAAGCCCTGATAAGCTACAACAAGAAAACCACGAGCCTGCGCGCAGGATTCTATTTCCCGCTGGGCTTCTGAGGCATGATGACGACTCACGACACGGACGATCTCAACAGGCAGGGCAGCACGATCATCGACAGTGGTGGCTTCTACAACGGCAATCGCTTTGCCCCTTACCGGGACTGGCGGGTCATCTCGGCCTTCCAGCCCATCTACAGCATTGCGCACCGGCGCATCGTCGGTCTGGAAGCGCTGGCCAGGGGCGTGGACAGCAATGATGCCATCGTGTCTCCAGCGCAGCTCTTCACGCCGCGCGAACACGACGCCATCGTGGCACTGGATCGCCTGTGCCAGCGCGTGCACGTCGACAACTTCCGCGCTCTTGATCCGCCCAGCGCCTGGCTGTTTCTGAACGTCGATCCCTGCACTCTTGGTCAGAGAGAATCCTACATGAGCTTTCTGCGCACACTGCTGCGCGACAGCGGCATGCCTGCCAACCGCTTCGTGATCGAAGTGCTCGAGAGCACCATCGATGACGAGACCGCACTGGAGAGTCACATCCGCGCCTGCAAGGACATGGGCTTCCTGATTGCCATCGACGACTTCGGCGCGGGGCAGTCCAATTTCGAACGCATCTGGCGCATCAAGCCCGACATCGTGAAGCTCGATCGCAGCATGGTGCAGAAGGCCGGCACGGACCCGAGCGTCAGGAGTCTCATCAAAGGCATCACCAGCATGCTGCACAATTGCAAATGCATCGTGGTGGCGGAAGGCGTCGAGACCGAAAGCGAAGCCATGGCAGCGATGGAGGGCGGCGTGGACCTGGTTCAAGGTTTCTATTTCGCCCATCCCTTCCTGCTGTCCGAGGCCATCAGGTCGCGCAGCGGCCTGTGGAAAGACCTCTACCTGCGCTTCGACGAACTCACGCAGCATTCGGCATCGCTGCAGCAAGCATTCCTCGCGCCCTACCTGCAGCGCTTCACGCAGAGCACCACAGGCGCGCACGGGGCGCGCTCGATGACCGACATCGCGCAGCAGATGCTGACGCTGCCCG
>CAYWMC010000326.1:0-3010 GCA_964459345.1 uncultured Klebsiella sp.
CGTGGGCCTGGGAAATCCAGGCCCTCAATATCGCTACAACAGGCATAACGCAGGAGCCTGGTTTCTCTCCCGCGTGGCCGCCGACTTTCATGGCGAGCTGCGCGCGGAATCCAAATTTTTCGGCGAGGCGGGACGCATCACGCTGGCCGGCCAGGATGTCCGACTGCTCTTCCCCACGACGTTCATGAATCGCAGCGGCCAGTCCGTCGCCGCATTCTGCAGCTATTTCGACATCGCTCCCGAGAACATGCTCGTGGCCTATGACGAAATCGACTTCGACGTGGGCACCACACGTTTCAAGCATGGCGGCGGCCATGGGGGCCACAACGGCATTCGCGACATCATCAGCGCGCTGGGCGATCAGAAAGACTTCTATCGTCTGCGTATTGGCGTCGGCCACCCTGGCAACAAGGCCCAGGTGGCGAACTATGTGCTCAGCGACCCGTCGAAGCACGAGATGGAAGTCATCCTGGGCGACATCGATCTGGCGATCCGCACCCTTCCCCATGCGGTGAAGGGTGACTGGCAGAACGCCATGCACAATCTGCACACCAAACCCGCCTGAGGGCGGCACAACCCGGAATCATCCGATCAAGGAATTCAAGCATGGGCTTCAAATGCGGCATCGTAGGTCTCCCCAACGTGGGCAAGTCGACCTTGTTCAATGCACTGACCAAGGCGGGCATCGCTGCCGAGAACTTTCCCTTCTGCACCATCGAGCCCAATTCCGGCCTGGTGCCCATGCCTGACCCGCGACTGGACAAGCTGGCAGGCATCGTCCAGCCACAGCGCGTGATTCCCACGACCATGGAATTCGTGGACATCGCCGGCCTGGTGGCGGGAGCCTCCAAGGGCGAAGGCCTGGGCAATCAGTTCCTGGCCAATATCCGCGAGACGGATGCCATCGCCCACGTGGTGCGCTGCTTCGAAGACACCAATGTGATCCATGTGGCCGACCGCATCGATCCGGCTGCCGACATCGAAGTCATCAATACTGAACTTGCGCTGGCAGACCTGGAGTCAGTGGAAAAGGGCATCACCCGCCTTACCCGCGTCGCCAAAGGCGGCGACAAGGATGCCGTGCGTCAGGTGGCACTGTTCGAGCGCGTACGCGCCCACCTCAACGAAGCCTTGCCCGTGCGCATGCTGGGCCTTGGCAAGGACGAGCTGGCCGATCTCTATGGCCTGCACCTGCTGACAGTCAAGCCCACAATGTATATTGCCAACGTGGACGAGAACGGTTTCGAGAACAACCGCCACCTCGACCGCGTACGCGAAATTGCAGCCACAGAGGGCGCAACAGTAGTGCCGATCTGCAACAAGCTCGAGTCCGAGATTGCCGAACTGGAAGACGCCGAGAAGCTGGAATTCCTGCAGGACCTGGGCATGGTGGAGCCAGGGCTCGACCGCGTCATCCGCGCCGGCTACGGCCTGCTGGGCCTGCAGACCTATTTCACGGCAGGCGTGAAGGAGGTGCGGGCCTGGACCGTCAAGGTGGGCGCCACCGCACCGCAGGCGGCAGGCGTGATCCACACGGATTTCGAGAAGGGCTTCATCCGTGCCGAAGTCATCGGTTATGACGACTTCATTCAATACAAGGGCGAGCAGGGTGCAAAGGACGCTGGCAAGTGGCGTCTGGAGGGCAAGGAGTACATCGTGCAGGACGGCGATGTTGTGCACTTCCGCTTCAATGTCTGATGCACTTTCGCACCACTCGCGAGCTTGACAAGAAAAGCGCAAGTGGCCAGAATTCGCAGCCTCAAAACGGATCGGGGTTCCAGACCGGCCGCACAGTTCAATGGCTATGTAGCTCAGTTGGTTAGAGCGCAGCATTCATAATGCTGATGTCCGTGGTTCGAGTCCACGCATAGCTACCAGACAGATCAAAGGGCTTGCCGCAGGGCTGGCCCTTTTTTTTGCTCCCGCAAAAGTCGAACCACTCCCGGACCGCGTTTTCGTGGCACACTTCCTGCTGCGTCCGGCACAGCCCGCAAACACACCCCCAGACAGGATTGCGCGTGGCCACGCCCGCTCTCATGAGCATTCAAACGCATTTCCGTACAACAAGAGGCACGCATGCAAAGACGTCAATTCCTGCGCGGTTCCGCTGCCCTGCTATCGGCAGCCCCCCTTGGCTCCGCTCTGGCCGCGGACACCCCCGCCATCAGCGGCAACAGCGCGGCAACGCTGAACTCTGACAGCAGAGACCTGGCCCCGCTGGTCGCCAGCCCGGACCGCATCATCGAGATGAATGTGTGCACCCGGCCCTTCCGTGCGCAGGGTCCCCGCATTGAAGTGGAGCGCATCGGGCGCAAGCAGGTCGTGCACAATTATGGGCATGGCGGCAGTGGCTGGTCCCTGTCCTGGGGCAGCGGATTGCTGGCCACCCAGATGGCTCAGAACACTGGCCGGCAGCAGATCGCCATTGTGGGCTGCGGCGCCATTGGACTGACCACGGCCCTCGTCGCGCAGCAGGCGGGGCTCAGTGTCACCATTTATGCGAAAGAGCGACCGCCTTTTGTGCGCTCGCAGTTTGCAACAGGGTCTTGGACGCCGGATTCGCGCATCTGCAGCAGCGAGTTCGCGCCAGCATTTGCGGAACGCTGGGAAGCGATGGCGCGCTACTCGTTTCGTCGCTACCAGTCGTGGCTGGGCGTGGCAGGCCACCCGATCGAATGGCGCGACATGTACAACCTGTCCGACAACCCGCCCGGCACACCGGCGCCCCATGGCGAGTCAGTCGAGCCCGACTATCCCGATTTTGAAGACACGCTGATCCCGGATCTCACCCCCAGGTCGGTGGACCTGAGCGCACTGCAGCACCCCTTCCCGGCCCCCTTTGTGCGGCGCAGACCGGCGCTGCTGTTCAACATCGCGGGTTATTCGCGTTTGTTGATGGAGGAGTTTCTGGCCGCAGGCGGACGCATTGAGACGTTCACACTGAGCGATCGCGGTGACTTCGCCGCCATCGAGGAACGCACCATCATCAACTGCACGGGGTATGGCGCCC
>CAYWMC010000327.1:0-2979 GCA_964459345.1 uncultured Klebsiella sp.
CTGAGACACTGGTACCACCTTCCTGCACAACTGTCACACGCCTTACCCTGATCAAGAGAGAACGCATGAGCGCAGAAGAAAATGTTCCCGGCACCGTAGTGGTCAGAATTCTCGACAAAGAGTATCAGGTCAGCTGTCCGCCTGCGGAACAGGAAGCCCTTCTGAAGTCTGCGCGTTACCTCGATGAGAACATGCGCAAGATCAAAGGCCGCGGCAATATTCACGGACTCGAGAAAATTTCCGTAATGGCCGCATTGAACATCACCCATGAAATGCTGAGCAAAAGTCTGCAGCTCAATGAGAGCCGTCATCAGACTGCGCAACAGATCAAATACCTCGAAGACAAGCTCGATCGCAGCCTGCAGGCCAATCGTCAGATTGAAATAAGCTGATCGTATTGAGACAAAAAACTTTTCCAGGCTTTGTCGATCGGCTTTTCCAAGTGCTATATACTCGGTCCAGAGTTACCTA
Organism: uncultured Klebsiella sp.; assembly: GCA_964459345.1. Lineage (GTDB taxonomy): Bacteria > Pseudomonadota > Gammaproteobacteria > Pseudomonadales > Pseudohongiellaceae > UBA5078. The sequence continues at coordinate 472 of CAYWMC010000327.1, forward strand.
GAGCATTAGCCAATCAAAAGTGTTCTTGAGCCGATATCTGTTAACCTGGAGGCTCCTCGCCAGGTGCTGTTGTGCAAGTCCGCCCGACGGAAAGCCTTATGCACCTCTGGAGTCACCACCTGAACCTTGGGTTCAGGACTATTTTGGTAGCGGTGCTCCGGGTAACTTCATTCTTTCTTTCCTGCCAGTTTCATGACTCCTCACGAGCGCGCCAGTCTTCGCAAATCCCTGCGTCATGCACGACGCACTTTGAGCCTGCGCGATCAGGAAGATGCTGCCGTTGCGCTGCACAATGCGCTGGCAGGGCAACGCTTCTTCCGCTGCGCAAAACGCCTTGCTTTCTACCTTGCCAATGACGGCGAGATCGACCCGTCCCTGCTGCTTGCCGCCGCACTCTCCCGTGGCCAGCAGTGCTTTCTGCCACTGCTGCATCCCTTCGGACACAATCGTCTGCTGTTCGTGCGCTACTGCAAGGGCGACCGCCTGCAACGCAATCGCTGGGGAATTCTGGAGCCGCGTCTGCAGGCACACAGACTGGCGCCGGCCCGCACGCTGGATGTGGTCCTGGTGCCGCTGGTGGGCTTCGATGCACAGGGCAACCGGCTGGGAATGGGCAAGGGTTTCTATGACAGGACTTTCAGTTTCCGGGCCGCCGCACGGCGCCGCCGGCCACTGCTCATCGGGCTGGCCCATGAATGTCAGCGGGTGGAAAATCTGGAGAGTCAGGCGTGGGATGTCCGGATGGACAGAATCGTGAGTGACAAGCAGAGCTATCAGCCGCAGCCAACATGAAGAGTGTACCCGCTGGGACAGGGGCGAGATGCGGGGTCAGGAGCCTGTGGTCAGAGCAATCCGCTCTGCACGACGCCGCTGGCAAGTACGCCCAAGGCAAACAGGACGACGACCACCATCAGCATGTCTGGTTTCTTCTTCATTAATTACCCGGCGTTCCAGTCTATTGAGATTGTTATTTGAGAAGAATCTTCAGCTAGTCTTTCTAACGCCCTGAAGATTAATACAATATTTTCGGCATAACAATCGCGAATTGGTAAAAACTCAATTAGTTTCCGCAAGTTGGAAGCAGTTCTCAGATTCTCGGCCGACTGGGTGACGCCAGAGCGCTTGTGGGGATGCATAATACTGGTAATATATACAGTATCATGCCGACCTCCGATACCGATCCGCGCCTTCTTGCCCTGCTCCACACCCCTGGGTTGTGGCGTGGCAGTGAGCACCCCTCTTCCGAGTCAGGAAGCACTGACCCTGGGCTGAGCACCGGTTTTCCCAGCCTGGATGCCTGTCTGCCATGGCAGGGCTGGCCAGCCGCTGCGCTGGTGGAAATCATCACACCGCAGTGGGGCATCGGAGAGCTGCAGCTGGTGCTTCCTCTGCTGCGCCGTCTCAGCCAGCAGGGCAGAATGAGCCTGTGGTTCGCCCCTCCCTGTTCTCCCTATGCCCCGGCGCTGCTGGAATCCGGCGTCGACCCGGCCTGCCTGTACGTCGTCTCGGCAGCCCCTGCACAAGCGCTGTGGGGCATCGAGAAAGCGCTGCAGGATGCCAGCTGTGCGCTGGTGCTGGCCTGGCCCGGCCGGCTGAACGGCCGCCAGATCCGACGGCTGCAGCTGGCGGCGAGCACGGGCCGCACCCTCGGCATCCTGTTCCATCACGACCTCCTGCGCCAATCCGCTGCTGTCCTGCGTCTGCGGGTGGATGCTACCGCCCAGGGTCTGCGGGTCGAGGTGCTCAAGGCCCGTGGCAGCTACCGGCAGGACACCGTGGCCGTCAGCAGGGGGCAGCCATGACGGGGCGTCTCCATCAGCTGCCACTGCTGGGCAAACCGCAACGCCCGCTGCGCCTGGCACAGCGGCGGGCAGCACAGGCCGAGGCGCCGAAAGCCGGGCTCGACGCCCGTCAGGCGCCCTTGTGGTACGCCATCGCCATCCCCCAGCTGCTGGGCATTCCCGACGAACAGTCGCGCAAGGACAGACTGGTTCTGCTTGCCGATCGTCTTGGCACACTGAGCGCCACCGTGAGCGTGGAGGCGCCGGACTGCCTGGTCTTCGAGGCCCGCAGCTCGCTGCGCTATTTCGGCGGCATCGCCAGGCTGCGCGTGCTGCTGCAGCAGCTGCTGGAACCTTTGCTGGGTGAGTGGGGACTTCCTGTCAGCATTCACCACGCCGCCAGTCCCACCCCCTCTGCCAGCCTGCTGCTGGCCAGGGCCGGCTGCAATCTGCTGATTCATCGCAAGGAGAATCTGCGCTCCGCGCTGGGCCGGCTGTCCGTGCAGAGTCTGTCGATGCCCGTCAGCCGCCGGCGGCAATTGCACGACAGCGGGCTGCGCTCCTTGCGGGATGTCTGGCGGCTTCCCGGTCACGCGCTGGGCCAGCGCTTCGGCACCCAGTTCCTGCGCCAGCTTGACCAGTGTCTGGGGCGCGTGGCCTCGCCGGTGAAGACGTACCAGAGCCCGCCGCGCTTCAACAGCAGTGTCGAATTCGAATACGCGGTGGA
>CAYWMC010000328.1:0-2965 GCA_964459345.1 uncultured Klebsiella sp.
ACACGAAGATCATCATGCTCAATGTATTGCGACTACAGGACTTCCATGAGGAAGTAGTCATCAAGGATAAGTGAGTTCACGAGCTTATCGAGCGTAGCCCGGACTGCCTGTTCAATTTCAGGATCTGTTGCTCTGCCAAAAATTACTGTATCGAATGCAGTTTGGCTTCCTCGTTTCAATGTAATGTGGGTTCTGATGGTCACTTCAAATCCGCCATCTTTTTCAGCTACGGCTACTTCTGTCACCTGACCTTCCAAGGTCAGATTTTCACCGCTATCGACTAGTGATGCGCCGCCTGCAACGAACGCTTGCACGAGCGCGTCATTTACTACTTCTGAAACTGGAGCCTCAATCAGATTTTCTGCAAATTGTCGCGGGTCAGATACACTTCTGGCGTCGGTGAAATTTGCTACCTTCAATGGACCCTTGGTTGCTTTGGCAAAGTCGACCTGAGGGTTCTGCGCATACTCATATGCAATTGTTATTTCTTCTGCATGCAGTGCAAGTGAAGTAGTCATTGTCAGCAAGCATGGAAGTGCTATTAACAACAAAGTCTTTTTCATGGTAACTCCACGGATTAATAAACAATTCTTCAAATTTCTAAGATCAGGGCATAAATGGCCTAAGTCCGCAAATAAATAAGCCACCAGAAGCATAGGCTATCTGGTGGCTTATTAACGCAAGCTTAACTCACTTCAGCGTGGAAATTACAGTTCGCTGGCAGGCCATGGAGCGCCTTGGTGTCCGCGAGCTTGTTCTTTCAAGCCTTGGTAAACAAACTTCTGTACGCGCTTGCCTTCATAGGTCTCAGTTGTATAGATGTTGCCTTGACCATCCGTAGCGAGACTGTGCGGTGCGTAGAACTGGCCTGGGCCACGTCCTCCGTGACCGAAGCTTGTCAGAACTTCCAAAGTTTCTCTTTCAATTACGTATACTTTGAAGTTTTGTCCATCCGCCAAGTACAAGTACTTCTGCTCAGCATCCTTGGAGAAATCGATATCCCAAGTAGAACCTTGGTTCAATGTCTGAGGAGCTACTTGTGCTTCTTTCACGAAAGTGCCGTCTTTGCGGAAGACCTGAATACGGTCTGATCCGCGGTCGCAAACATACAGAAGGCCGTCATTTGAAGGAATTGCGCAATGCACAGGGCCACGGAATTGCTGTGGCAGTGGGGCGCCGGGCGTGTAGTCAACACGGTCGTCAACTGGACGGTTACCATACGCACCCCAGTAACGCTTGAACGCACCGGTATTCAGATCCAGCACTGCAACTCGCTTGTTGCGATAGCCGTCAGCAAGGAATACTTCATTTGCTTCTGCATCGATTGCTACTTCAGCGACCTGAGCAAAGTGAGTAGTGCTGTTGCTGTCAGTGTCGTTTCCAGGTTCGCCGTACTGAGCAACGAATTGTCCGTCACCAGTAAAGACGAGAACGTGCGAGTCGCCGCCACCGTTGCCGCCAATCCAGACGTTACCGTTAGGAGCTACATCGATGCCGTGGTTTGAAGCAGGCCAAGTAAAGCCTTCGCCTGGACCACCCCACGCGTTGACAACGTTGCCTTCAGGATCGAACTCAATGATGGGTGGTGCGGGCGTGCAGCATTCGCTAACGCCGAGTTTCAAACCAATCTCTGTAGCACCGCCAAACATGGAGTCTTGGTCGCGGTGAACAATGAACACGTGGTCACGGGCGTCTACGTCAACACCAATCGTACGACCAAGAATCCACTGGTTAGGAAGCGGTTTGGGCCAGAATGGATCCACTTCGAACGCAGGTGCCATAATCATGGAGCTGGCCGCTTCCGCGGGTTCCTGCAGTTGAGACTGGCTGACTCCAATCGCTGCCAGCGCTACTGCAAAAGTTGCTCCTGCCGCATACTTGATATGTCTTGTCATTCTTTTTCCCTCCGGGGTAAGTCTCTACTGAGGCTTTGTTTTTTTTAGACCGGTGGGCAGTATACTCACTTCTTTACGGACAGTATACTCGGAAAAAAGTTTTTGCCGCGGTGTCTAAAGTTCAGGTGGAGATATCGATTCTGGCAGAGTGTTAAAAATAATATTGCACTATAAAATACAAGGACTTAGGAATGTTTGAAGATTATATTTTGAAAGGAAAATACTCCTTTGCCTTGGTTGTTACTCTGTTGTTCGCGCTTGCTTCAATTGAGCAAGTCAGCGCCGACGATGTGCCCTTGCGGGTCGCAGTTCAGGCGTTTGTGAAACCGGAGGGATCAGAATTGTCCGTCCTCATGCGTGTACCAATGGACGCTTTGGGAGAGATTGATTTCCCCACAAGAGGAATACCCGGATCGCTTATTTTTTCTGAAGCAGATAATGCTCTGGAAACAGCCGCATACACCTACATTATCGGGTCAGTGCAGATTTTCGAAGAAGATACTCAGCTTTCAGATTTCACATTGCGGAAAGTTCGGGTTTCGCTGCCTTCAGACAGATCTTTCAACTCCTATGAGCTCGCGATCGAGAATATAAACAGGCCGAAGCTGGATGACAGTCTGGATCTGTATTGGCGACAGGGGATGCTGGATCTGCTTGTCACGTATCCAATTCAGTCAGAAAGTTCCAGGTTCTCAATTGACCCTAGGTTGGCCGGGTTGGGGGTTGAGACCAATACGATAATTCGATATGTCCTGCCGGATGGTGCGGAGCGCGCGTTCAGCTTCGTGGGAAATCCTGGTCTTGTCTATCTGGATCCGAGTTGGTTTCAGGCGGCGTGGCGGTTTGTTGTACTTGGGTTTAATCATATTCTGGAGGGTACCGACCATTTGCTTTTTCTCTTGTGCCTAGTCATTCCGTTGAGAAGCATAAGAGCTTTGGTCCCCGTCATTTCAGCGTTCACAATTGCGCACTCTATTACTCTTATCGGCTCAGTGATGGGTGTTGTTCCTTCGGTTCTCTGGTTTCCGCCACTGATCGAGACCCTGATCGCGCTGTCGATCGTGTTCATG
>CAYWMC010000329.1:0-2940 GCA_964459345.1 uncultured Klebsiella sp.
GATCTCGAGAAGGCCGAGCTTCACGCGATCATTCAGCGCGCAATCGCCCTCAAGAACAGCCCGGCCCTTCATGAAGACACGCTGAAGCACAAGACCCTGGCCATGATCTTCGACAAGTCCTCCACCCGCACGCGCGTGGCGTTCGAAGTGGCCATGACGCAACTTGGCGGCAGCAGTCTGTTTCTTTCCAATGCCGACACACAGCTGGGGCGCGGCGAGCCGCTGGAAGACACCGCGAAGGTGCTCTCCCGCATGGTGGACTTCGTGACCATCCGCACCTTCGAGCACTCCAGACTGGAGCTGTTCGCGAAGCATTCCCGCGTGCCGGTCATCAATGCCTTGTCCGACGACTTCCATCCCTGCCAGTTGCTGGCCGACATGCAGACCTATTTCGAACATCGTGGCGACATCCAGGGCAAGACTGTCGTGTGGGTCGGTGACGGCCACAACATGTGTCAGTCCTATATCAACGCTGCCGAACAATTCGATTTCGAATTGCGCATCGCCTGCCCGGAGGGCTTCGAGCCAGAACCGTGGCTGCTGGAGCGTTCCCGCGCCCGTGTGAGACTGGTCCGCAATCCCGTGGAGGCTGTGCGTGATGCCGATCTGGTGGCCACCGATGTCTGGACATCCATGGGTCACGAGGCCGAGCGCGAGCGCCGCCTGCGCTTGTTCGCGCCCTATCAGATCAACGATGAACTGCTGTCACACGCCAGAAGCAATGCCTTGTTCATGCATTGCCTGCCTGCCCATCGCGGAGAAGAAGTCACGGCCAGCGTGCTGGACGCACCCAGCGCCGTGGTGTGGGATGAAGCCGAAAACCGCCTCCATACCAAGAAAGCGCTCCTGGAATTTCTCAGCCGACAATAAGCAGTATTCAGTGGAGTTGTATGAGTACTGTCAGTCGCGGCGGATTCGCCAAACGTCACAATCGTCTGCTGGCGCTGCTGGTGTGCGCGGTCGCGCTCGCAGCCGCGCTGACCAGCGTCTGGTTTGCCTACCGCGCAGCACTGGCGCAGAACCGCGACTCCATCCTGCTTTCCGAAGCCGTCACCACGGGGCTGATGCTCATCACGGTGGGTCTCAGCCTGTACATGCTGGCGCGCCAGCATCTGGCCGATCAGTCGATGCGTCTGCTGACCAGTGCCATGAAGCAGAGCCACGGCGCCGTCATGATCACCGATGCCCTTGGCCGCATCGAATACGTCAATCCCCGCTACACCGAGATCACCGGCATCAGCCATGACGCCTTGCTGGGCACGCTCAGCGAACTGGTGCACAGCAATACCACCCTGGACAAGCAGCACAGCACCCTGCGCGAATGCATCGCCCGGGGGGAAGTGTGGTCCGCCACGATGAGCAGTACCCGCAGCAACGGCGAGCGCTACTGGCAGGCCGTGTCCGCTTCTCCCGTCATGGATGACAGGCAGACGCTCACGCATATCGTGCTGAGCATCGAAGACACCAGTCAGCAGCGCGAACTGCACGCCCAGCTGGAGAAACTGGCCTACTTCGACCCGCTGACAGGCCTGGAAAACCGCCGCATGTTCCGCGACCGCCTGGAACAGGCGCTGCGGCACGTCAAGCGCCACAAGACGGGGCTGGCCCTGCTGTTCATCGACCTCGACGGCTTCAAGCATGTCAACGACACTCTCGGCCATGATGCGGGCGACGAACTGCTGGTCACCGTCGCACAGCGCATCCGCCGCCAGGTGCGGGACGAAGACATCGTGGCGCGTCTGGGCGGCGACGAGTTCACTGTGCTGCTGACCCATCAGCACGACTACAATGGCGCCAGCGTGGTGGCCCGCAAGATTCTGAAAGCGCTCCGCGAACCCTTCGCTTTGCGTGGCGTCCACAAGCAGATCGGCGCCAGCATTGGCATCACGCTGGCCCCCGAGGACGGCATGGGAGGCGAACTGCTGATGCGCAACGCCGACCTGGCCATGTACCGCGCCAAGGATCTGGGGCGCAACAATGCCCAGTACTTCTCCGAAGACATGAACATCAACGCCGGCGCACGTCAGACCCTGGAAGAAGAGCTGCGAGTGGCAATCCAGGAAGAGCGTTTCGTGGTGCATTTCCAGCCGCAGGTGGATCTGCTGGAGAACCGCATCACCGGCTTCGAAGCCCTGGCGCGCTGGCAGCATGCCGATGGCGAACGTCTGCCCGGCAGCTTCCTGAAGGTTGCCGAGCAGACCGGGCTGATCGTTGCACTGGGCGCCATCATCATGCGCAAGGCCTGTGCCCATCTGAAGCGTCTGCAGGAACTGGGGATGACGGGCTATACAGTCTCGGTCAATCTCTCCGCCCGGCAGTTCCGCGATCCGGCCCTGCTCCCGCTGGTGCAAAGCATCCTGGCCGACACCGGCCTGGACGCACGCTGGCTGGAGCTGGAGATCACCGAGAGCATGCTGATGGAAAACATAGAACAGGCCACCAGCATTCTGCTGGCCCTCAAGACACTTGGCCTGAGCATTTCCATTGACGACTTCGGCACCGGCCACTCGTCGCTGAGCACGCTCAGCAAGCTGCCGGTCAACAAGCTGAAGGTGGATCGCTCCTTCATCCACAATCTGCCTGCCAATGCCCACGACTGCGCGATCACCACGGCGGTGATTGCACTGGCGCAGAAACTCGGGCTGAAAGTCGTGGCGGAAGGTGTGGAGAACGCCGCCCAGCGCGACTTCCTGCTGCTGCACAATTGCAGCTTCCAGCAGGGCTATGAATTCGGCGTGCCGGTGGCATTCGCCGAACTGCCCGGCAGCATTGCGCGCCTGCAGGGGCATCTGAATCGCCCTGCCTCTGGTGTACCAACCCGCCACTGACGCACTATTTGCGTCACTGTCTCTAAACCCTTTCACTCTTCCCTGCGTCTCACCAGACAACAGCAGGCACAGGGAACCTATGTCCGAAGACCCCCGCAATCTGATTCGCGCC
>CAYWMC010000330.1:0-2931 GCA_964459345.1 uncultured Klebsiella sp.
GTGTGGCTTGCCGGGCAACGTCGCCTTTGTGGGTTCCTTGCCCTCAGCCTTGCAGGATTCCCTGGTAGAACAATTCGAACATGTTCTGCTGCAAGGCAATGCCCCCCAGCAGCATCAGCACGCACAGTGAGAGGGCGATGGCGCCACTGCGCCTGGGCGGCGCATCGCTGCGGCGCAGAATTTCCGGAATCAGCTGCGCCAGATACAGCCCCAGCAGCAGCGCGCAGGGAATCAGGTAGCGCACGGAGGGCATCGGGTACAAGGTGAAATTGCTCAGGCTGGGCACGCGCATCGTGATCAGGAAGTACTGCATCACCAGCGACAGCAGCAGGGCCCACAGGCCAGGGCTGTAGCTCAGGCGCTGCCTGATGGCGTTGGGCGTGGTGCCGAAGAAGACCTCGAACACCAGAAATCCCACCGAGAGTGTCAGCATCCAGGTAGACAGGAAACGGCCCAGATACGGGGTGCTCTGTCCGAAGCGGTCCTGCGCCAGCGACACGTCGAACCAGCGATAGATATCCAGGTCGAGAATCTGCAGAAAATCCGGCGTCGACGGCCCCCACACGCCGAAGATTGTCTGCTGATAGGCGTTCCAGCGGCCGAATGCCAGATGGCAGTAAGCGAAGAAGCCAAGCATCGCCAGCATCGCCCCAAGGACAGGCAGGCACTGCAGCAGCGCGATGCGGCGCTTCTCATGCCACGTCAATGCGTCCAGCTGCCCCCGCGCCCACCAGGTCAGGCCGATCATCACACCACCCGCCGTGAGTACAGAGGTGCGGAAGTGGGTCAGCCCCAGCAGAAGTCCCAGGACAAACAGCAGCATGCCGCGGCGCCGCGAAGGGTCGTTCAGCACCCCCAGCGCCAGGTGGAGAATGGCAAAGGCCAGCGCCAGGCTGAGGGCGTCCGAGTAGCCGGCCAGCAGCCAGATGCTGCCGGGGTAGAGCGCGAACACCAGCAGCAGGAAAACGAGCCAGGGCCAGCCCACGTGCAGGCGCCAGGCGATCATGACCAGAAAGCCCAGGGCCACCACGCTGGCCAGATTGGCGACCAGCACCAGCGCCTCATGCCAGGGCAGGACGAACAGCCCCTGCGCAAGTCGGGAGAGAAAGGGATACAGCGGGGGGTACGCGACGTTGTTGGTCTCCCAGTTGCGCCCGGATTCCCACATCTCCAGCTGGTAGCGGTAGCCGTGCTCGGCAATGGAGCGGAAGATCTCGGAGTCCCACAGGTAGAAATACTCGGCCAGCGGGCGGTTGGGCGCGTCAGGAAGGGCACTGAGGGCAAACAAGCCAAAGGCCAGCCAGCACAGAAGCGCGATGACGAAGGCAGCAATGTGGGGACGATGCATGGAGCCTCGACGAGCGGCCGGGCGGCCAGTGTTCAAATCAACATGGCGGCAATGCTAGCAGCATTTTCGTATCTGGACATTTTCCAGTCATCGACTTGCCTGGCCGCCACTGCCATCCTCGGTTGCCAGCTGCGGGAGAAACCCTGGCAGGCTTTACTGCGCAGCCCGCCGGTGCAGCGCGATGCCGTCCAATCCGAACTGGTAATGCGGCGCTGAGGTCGCCGCATTGTGGCCCACGACGGTGAAAACAAGAGTATTTTCCCGCTGCAGAGTCACTTCGCTGAACACAAAGGGTTCCTTGTAACGGAATGCGCTGTGATGCAGGTCGATCTGCTCGATCAAGGGTTCGCCATTCAGGGCTGCGGAAAATATTCCGAAGTCACCACTGGGGGCCAGATGCAGTTCAAGGCTGTAGGAGCCGGGCTCGATGGCGTTGAGCTGGAAGACAATGGTCTCCCCCTCGCGGCTGGCGGGGAACCAGACAAAGTCATCGCCGGAGAAGTTGCCGGGTGACATCCTCGACGTGTCCTGCATGACTGGCACCTGCTGGTCGGATTCCGGGGCGATCTGCAGGTGCTGTGCTTCCGTGAAGCCTTCGATGTTCAGCGTCGCCGGGCGCTCGGCAAGAATGACATTGCGCAGCAGCAGTCCGCCAACCAGCGTGACAGCAAGGAAAGACAGTACTTCGTAACGGGCAGTGAGCATGTTGCACTCCACAGGGGCTGGCCGGCGTACCTTAGTGCAAGGGGTATCAGATTGGCAAACAGCCCCACAGGACCAGCAGAAAAGTGTGGCCCGCTGTTGCGCCGGATGCTTCAATCGGCGAGCCAACCTGCCGGAGACTTCGCCATGGCATCAATCCCTCTGGAAGACCTGATTCCCGACGTGCGCGACGGCCTGACCCGCAAGGAGCGCATGGTGCTCTATTGTCTGCAGCAGGCCCAGCAGGACTTCAAGGGCCGCAATGTCCCCACCATTACGCTGTACGGACGAGTGCTGGAGAAAGTGGACATGAGCCAGGCCGAGTTCCAGGCCATCCTGACCCGCATGGTGGGCAAGATTTGAGAGCCCCCGCAGCGCAGTCTCGAAGATGCTCGCGCTGCGCGTCATGCCGATGAGCGCTGACGCGTTCATCCCCTGATGTCGATTCCCGCCGCCGAGAAGGCTGCCCGCAGCGTCTGCGCGAACAGCAGCGCCTCGGGCGTGTCGCCGTGCAGGCACAGCGTGTCGGCCTGCACCGGCACCCGGTTGCCATCCACCGCCGTGACGAACCCATCCGTGATGATCTCCAGCGACTGGGCCAGCGCCTCCTGTGGGTCGTGAATCAGCGCCCGCGCGTCGCTGCGGGGCAGCAGCGTGCCGGCACTGGTATAGCGGCGGTCTGCGAAGGCCTCGGCGATGAAACGCATGCCCACCTGCCGGGCCGCGTAGAACAACTCGCCGCCGGCCAGGCCGACCAGCGCCAGCGAAGGGTCGAACTCCTGCACGATCAACACGATGTCTTCCGCCAGCTGGCGGTCTTCGGCCGCCTGGTTGTAGAGCGCGCCGTGGGGCTTGACGTGCGCGAGCCGGGTGCCCTGCGC
>CAYWMC010000331.1:0-2930 GCA_964459345.1 uncultured Klebsiella sp.
GGCCGCTGCGCCCCCTGCGGGAACTGCCCGTCGCCGACTTCGTGCAGAGCTGGTAGATCATGCGTCGTACTGTCTTCTGCACGCCCGTCATCACCCCGCTCCTGCGCGGCCTTGCCATCGTCCTGCTGAAGCTGCTGGGCTGGAAAGCCGTGGGCAAGCCTGTGGAGGGAGCACGCTTCGTGCTGATCGGCGCGCCCCACACGAGCAACTGGGATTTTCCGCTGATGCTGATGGTGGTGCTGCAGCTGCGTCTGCGTGTGTACTGGATGGGCAAGCATTCCTTGTTTCCCTTTCCCTTCGCCGGTTTCATGAAGTGGCTGGGAGGCATACCTGTGGATCGCCGCCGCAACCAGAATCTCGTGGACCAGACGGTGCAGCAGTACAACGAGAACCCCGCGCTGGTGGTGCTGGTGCCACCGGAAGGGACGCGAGCCAAAGTGAAGGAATGGAAGACCGGCTTCTACCATATCGCGGTGAATGCGGGCGTGCCGATTCTGATGGGTTACGTGGATGCGGCCACGAAAGAGGCCGGACTGGCGGATTTCTTCTACCCCACGGGCGACATCGAGAAAGACATGCCGGCCATACGGGCGTTCTATGCCGACAAGGTCGGCATCAATCCTGAAAACACCTGAGTCCTGTCACGCAGCGCGATGGCCGAGACTGCCCAGAGCCGTGTCGAACACGAACTGCGCATAGTCTTCCAGGCGCGTGCCCTGCCGGGCAAACTTCCAGCGCTTGAGATACCACTGCTGCAGCATCGCCGTGGTATTGGAAGCCAGCAGCTGCAGCCTGTCAGTGTGGAACACCCCTGCAGCAACCCCGGCCTGAAACGTCTCCAGCAGGCGCTCATCAAACTTCAGCTCCATCTGCATGGCGGCCTCGCGCTGTTCCCGCGACAGGCCCTTGGCTTCCAGATAACAGAAGTAGTACCAGGGGTGCATGATGTCGTTCATGTAGAGGTCGCCATAGACGATGGCCTTTAGACGCTGCACCGGCGGCAGATTCAGGACGGCCTGATCGGACATGACGGCATCGAGCGTGGAGCGCAGCACTTCCGCAATGGCCCCGGCCAGGTCGTCCTTGCTGCCGATATAGGCGTAGAGGCCACCCATGCTGATGCCCGTGTCGCGGCTGAGATCGCGCAGACTCATGGCCTGAAAGCCCTTGGCGTTGGCGAGCTGGAACGTACAGCTAAAGATCTTTTCCAGATTGCCCAGAGCGATCTGCGGATTCTTGATCTGCATCTTGTCGCGGTGGGTGTCGAAGACGCGGCGCCACAGCGACTCCCCTTCCAGAACCCAGGTCTTGCGGAAAGCGTTGACGCTGATGTCGTGCGGCCATTGATCCATTTTGTTGTTATCTCCGTTTGACAGGGGTGCAAGTGTAATCTTTTAACACCTTGCAATTCACCCCCCGTCACAAACTTGGCAATCAGTGCGCTGATGGCGTGATTTCAGCGTGGTATGCTCTGGCCGTATCGACATTCACAAGGAGTTCGACGATGTCCCAGTATCAGGCGCCGCTTCGCGACATGAAGTTCCATATTGACGAAGTGCTGGACTTCCCCAGCCACTACGCCGGCTTTGTGCAGGGCCGCGATGCCACCCCTGACATCGTCGACGCAGTGCTGGAAAGCGCGGCGCAATTCGCGCAGGACGTGCTCGCACCACTGGACAGCGTGGGGGATGCCGCGGGCTGCGTGTGGAAGGACGGCGAGGTCACCACGCCGCCAGGCTTCAAGGCTGCTTATGAGGACTACATCGCCAATGGCTGGACCAGCCTGTCCATGCCACTGGAGCTCGGCGGACAGGGACTCCCTGCCTCGCTGTCAGGCTTCTGCATGGAGATCCACGCCACCGCCAATCACGCGTGGACGATGTATCCGGGCCTGAGCATGGGGGGCATTCAGACCATCGCCGCCCACGCCAGCGACGACATCAAGGCGCGCTATCTTCCCAGCCTGATTGCCGGCCGCTGGTCAGCCACCATGTGCCTGACCGAGGCCCATTGCGGTTCGGACCTGGGCCTGCTGCGCACCCGCGCCGTGCCTGCCGACGATGGCAGCTACCGCATCACCGGCAGCAAGATCTTCATTTCCTCCGGCGAGCATGATCTCACCGACAACATCATCCACATCGTGCTGGCCCGCCTGCCCGATGCCCCCGCTGGCATCAAGGGCATCTCGCTGTTCGTGGTGCCCAAGTTCCATGTGGACGAGCAGGGCCGGCCCGGGGCGCGCAATGCCGTGCGCTGCGGCTCCATCGAACACAAGATGGGCATCCACGGCAATGCCACCTGCGTGATGAACTTCGACGAGGCCAGCGGCTATCTGATCAGCCCTCCGCACAAGGGCATGGCCTGCATGTTCACGTTCATCAACGAATCGCGCATGGGCGTGGCCCAGCAGGCGCTGGCGCAGATGGAGGCCTCGCACCAGACGGCCCTGCGCTATGCCCGCGACCGCGTGCAGTTCCGGGCAACGCAGCGCCCCAACCCCGAGGCGGCGGCTGATCCGATCATCCTGCACCCAGACGTGCGGCGCATGCTGCTGACCCAGAAGGCCTTCGCTGAAGGCGGCCGGGCGCTGAGCTATTTCCTGGCCAAGCAGACCGACATCGAGCGCTACAGCGCCGACGAAGCCGCGAAGCAGACAGCGGATCAGCTACTTTCTCTGCTCACCCCCGTGGCCAAGGGCTTCCTGTCGGAAGTGTGCATGGAGGCGACCAGCTACGGCATCCAGGTGCTTGGCGGCCATGGCTATATCCGGGAATGGGGGCAGGAGCAGCATTTCCGCGATGCCCGCATCACCTCGATTTACGAAGGCACCACCGGCATCCAGGGCCTGGACCTGCTGGCCCGCAAGATTCTGGCCACCCGCGGCGAAGCCTTGAAACCCTTCGTGCAGGTGGTGACGACGTTCTGTCAGC
>CAYWMC010000332.1:0-2896 GCA_964459345.1 uncultured Klebsiella sp.
TCATGCCCTCGCCGCCGCCGTCCTGAATCTCGCGCAGCAGCCATTGGAAATCCTCTTGCGCGCCCTCGCTGGCCGGCAGGGCATACACCGAATTCTTGACGGGCACCGCGCCGATGGCCTGCAGACGGCGCCAGATCTTGACTCGCAGATAGGCGGGTTTGGCGGGCAGCTGGAAGAGCAGCAGCAGCCAGCTTGCGCCGCCGTCTTCCGGATGTCCCTGCAGACCGTTATCAATAGGCAACATGTATCATCTATTCCTTTGTTTGCAACACTTGTATCACAGGCGTATGCTCCCGACTAGAAAAACACTGCCCAAGGCAAGGCTGTCACCATGAACAAGAAATCGAAAATCGTCCTCGGAACACTGTCCTGCCTCCTAGCCCTGGGCGTGATGTTCTTCGTGCAGATTCTACCCGGCCTCTCAGTGGCCCGCTCGGAGCCGCCCGCCCTGGAGGTGGCCGTCGCGCAGTGGCTGCTCAAGGCCAGTGTGCCACTGGTTGACCGCAACCGGCAGAGCCCGCTTGCAGACGACCCGGCCAATGTCGCCGCCGGGCAGCTGGTTTATCAGCAGAAGTGCGAAACCTGCCATGCCTATGACGGCAGTGGCCGCATGGAGATGGCCGGCGGCCTGTTCCCGCGCCCGCCAGCGCTGCGCGACGCCGCGAGCACCCGCACCGACGGGGAAATCTTCTATCACATTCGCAATGGCATCCGGAACACCGGCATGCCCGCGTGGGACCTGCCCGACACCGACATCTGGCAACTGGTGGCCTATATCCGCCAATTGCCGGTCACGGCTGCTCTGGCGGTGTCACCGGGCGCAAGCACGCGTCTGGGCTCCGTGCCCGACGCGCAGTACGTGGGCTCGGCGGCCTGCAAGGATTGTCACGAGGAAGTCTATGGCCGCTGGGAAAAGTCACTCATGGCAAATGTGGTGCGCGACCCGCGTGAATACCCTGACGCCATCACCCCCGACCTTTCCATTCCCGACCCGCTGCTGACCTTCACTGCCGACGATGTGGCCCTGGTGTATGGCAGCAAGTGGAAGCAGCGTTATTTCACCAAGGTAGGCGATGACTACTACCCGCAGCCCGCACAGTGGGATGTCATCAACCAGCGCTGGCGACCTTACAACGTGGCGCAGGGCACCGACTGGTGGACAGAGCACTACCCTGCCGACAACTTCAGCCGACCCACGGGCCCTCTGTGCGACGGCTGCCATTCGGTGAATTACAACATCGTCGACAAGTCGGTCACGGAGTGGAACGTCGGCTGCGAGAAGTGCCACGGCCCGGGCAGCGAGCATGTGCGCGAGACCGACCGCACGTCCATCCTCAACCCCGCGCGCATGGACTATGTGCAGGCCAATGACGTGTGCATTCAGTGCCATGTGCAGGGCCAGCCGGTGAACAACCCCATTGCTGGCACCTACTACGACTGGCCGGTAGGCTTTCATGTGGGCCTGGAGTTGAGTGATTTCTGGAAGATGGAGGAGCACACGCCCGGAGAGGAGACCTTCACCCACTACGCCGACGGCACCGCCCACAAGAACCGCATGCAGGGCAACGACTACGTGCAAAGCCAGATGTACAAACAGGGTGTCACCTGCTTCAGCTGCCACGACTCCCACGGCAGCGAGCACCCATCCAGTCTGATCGCCCCGGTGGAGCAGGTGTGCACCAGTTGTCACAGCCCGGCCGCGCCCAGCGGGCCGCGCGAGGCGAGCCTGGCAGAACATACCCATCATCTGCCCGACAGCGCGGGCAGTCAGTGCGTGGCCTGCCACATGCCGAAGGTGGCACAGACCATCGGAAATGTGAGCGTCAGCAGTCATACCTTCCATTTCACGACGCCTGCCAAGACAGAAGCGCTGGAAATCCCCAACGCCTGCAATCTGTGTCATACCGACAAGGACACTGCGTGGAGCAGCGCGGCACTCGAAACCTGGACAGAACACTCGCCCTGGCGGATGCAGCAATGAGACAGGCATTCAGGCCGGTGCAGCGCACTGCCTGGCCCGCGCCTTCGGCCTGCGCGGGATTGTTGCTGACCCTCTCTGTGCTGGTGGCCCCATCAGCCCTGGCCTACCGACCGTTTGACTCCACAGACGCTGATGTCGTGGACCCCGGGGAGGTAGAGATTGAAGTGAGCCCGCTCAGCTACCGGCGCGGAGACGACGGCCGGGTGCTGATCGCGCCGGCAGTAGTGGTCAACTATGGCTTCGCGCCTGGGTGGGAAGTCATCGTGGAAGGCCAGGGCGAGCACCCGCGCTCAGGGGGCCGCAGCTCCCTGCTCGACAATGCGCTGCTGCTCAAGCATGTGCTGCGTGCCGGTGAACTGCAGGGAGGCAGCGGCCTGAGTGTCGCGACCGAGTTCGGTGTCGAACTGCCGGGCATCAACGGCGAGTCGGGCGCCGGTGCCGTGGCGGCGGGCATCGTCAGTCGCGCAGGCCCTTGGGGCGCGTGGCATCTGACGGCCGAAGTGGTACACACGCGAGAAAGCACCTCGGAACTGGCACTGGGCACCATCCTGGAAGGACCGGAAGGCTGGAAGGTACGCCCCGTTGCCGAGATCACCTATGCGCATGAGCTGGGTGAAGGCAAAGAGGCCGGCATTCTGGCCGGCGCCATCTGGACCTTCAGTGAGCGACTGGTCTTCGATGCGGGCGTGCGCCGCAGCGTTGTGGGCGAGGCGCGCAATACGGAAGTGCGGGTGGGGTTTTCCTACGCATTTCCATAAGGTGGGAGCGGGCTTGCCCCCCACCGGTCACTTCGCGAACAGACTCTTCTCGATGTCGCGAAACGCCTTGAACTCCAGCGCATTGCCCGACGGGTCCAGGAAGAACATCGTCGCCTGCTCGCCGGGCTGCCCCTTGAAGCGGATGTTGGGTTCGATC
>CAYWMC010000333.1:0-2870 GCA_964459345.1 uncultured Klebsiella sp.
CTTGTGGTCACTGCCGCAGGCGTCTGAGCGGCAATGTGATCGGGCAGTTTGCGTAAAATAGAACAGGTGTTCTATCTATGAATGCTGCCTTGAATGCGCTGCAGCCCGCGAAATGCCTGCGTTCTGAAATATGTATTATTTTGTATCATTAGATGTAAAAAGGAATGTCCTGTAATACAATCGCGCACGTTGAATATCCAGTTGGATCGGCATTTCCTGCGGCTGATCGTGTATAAATTTTTTGAGAAGAGACCGAGCACTTATTATGGCGAGACCAGTTGAATTTGAGTACAACGATGTATTGACCAATGCGATGGAGCAGTTCTGGCGTGAAGGTTTTGAAGCCAGTTCCGTGCAGAAGTTACTGGATGTCACCGGTATCAACCGAGGCACTCTGTACAACTCTTTCGGCGACAAGGACACCTTCTTCAAGGCATGTCTCGACCATTACAACAAGCTTGTTGCCAAGGATCTGGACGCGTCACTGAACAATGCAGACCTGGCACCCTGGGCTGCAATCGAGAAATACTTCGACCTGACCGTGATTTCCGTGACCAACAAGCAGCGCGGCATGGGTTGTCTGCTGGTCAACTCTCTGTGCGAAAGCATCAATTACAACAAGGACATCCAGAAGATCGTCCGCAATTCCTTTGCCGTTGTGCGCAAGGCTCTGCTCAAGCGAGTGAAGGATGCCGAAAAGGCTGGCAAGCTCAAGAAGGGCGTGTCCGCTGACTTCGCGGTTGAGGCTCTGATGAATGTGCTTTACGGCCTGCGCGTCAATTCCCGCGATGCCAAACCTGCCAAGCAACTGGCTGAAATCGTTAAGTTTACTGTGGATTCTCTGCAGTAAAACCCGCCAGCTTTGTGGGCCGGATGCGCGTGCATTCCGGTCCGCAGAGCCCTGTTTTCGGGGGTTGTAGACAAATCATTATCGGGTATACTTGGCTCCGAGTCGGTTGAGTCCAAGGGCTTCCTGCACCATCTCCGATCCGCAAATACCACGAATACAGAGTACCCATTAGAAGAGTCGGTCTTCGTTTCGATCGACCATATTCAAGGCATCAGGTCTTCAGACCAAGACTTCAAAACAAGGTAAAGAACAATGAGAAAACTGGCCGGATCACGCAAGAACGATGAAAGCAACGTTGACTTGACCCCCATGCTGGACGTGGTGTTCATCCTCCTGATTTTCTTCGTGGTAACAGCAACATTCCTGTCAGAATCCGCCATTGACGCGTCAAGCAATCAGAACAATGATGCGCCGCCCCCGGAGCAGGAAAGCGAGCTCAAGAACATCCTCATCGAGCTGGGCGCCAACAACGACATCATCCTGAACGGTGAGCCCCGTCCGATTCTGCTCAGCCAGATCCGCTCCAACATTGACCGCCTGAAAGCAGAGAACCCGGCCGCCACGCTGATTTTGAAGCCGCATGTGCGCTCGAATGTTCAGACACTGGTCGCGGTGATGGACTCTGCCCGCCAGGCTGGCGTGATGAATATCTCCATCATCGAGCCCTGATCGGCGCGCGACTGCAAGAAGCCCCCGACGGGCTTGCTCAGCAGCAAGGCACTACGAAGAACGCACCCACGGGTGCGTTTTTCATTTCAGAGACAAGGTAATTGAAGAGGCAATGGCATGTTGAGTCTGTGGAATGAGCAGGAAGCGGCGCACCATGCCCAGGACCCGCAACTGGGCCTGCGTGTGTACAGCTCGCAATTGCTTGGGCGTGATACTGGCCTGGTGCTCCATGGTGGCGGCAACACCTCGGTGAAGGGCCGCCTGCGCAATGTTTTCGGCCAGGACGAAGACGTCTTGTTCGTGAAAGGCTCCGGCTGGGACCTGCAGACCATCGCTGCGGGCGGGTTTGCGCCGGTGCGCCTCGACTATCTCAAGGCACTCGCCGCGCTGCCCGCGCTATCGGACACCGACATGATGCGCGAGTTGCGACTTGCCCTGCTCGATCCGGCGGCGCCTACGCCATCGGTAGAGGCTATCCTGCATGCGCTGGTGCCCAGGCGCTATGTTGATCACACCCATGCAGACGCTGTGGTCGCCATCAGCAACAGCCCCGGCGGAGAGCAGGCCTTGCGCGCACTTTATGGCGGCGACGTTCTGGTGCTGCCCTATGTCATGCCCGGCTTTGTCCTTGCCCAGCAGGTCCACAAGGCCACTCAGGGCGTGGACTGGAACCGTCTGCAGGGC
The DNA here is from genome assembly GCA_964459345.1 of uncultured Klebsiella sp. GTDB lineage: Bacteria > Pseudomonadota > Gammaproteobacteria > Pseudomonadales > Pseudohongiellaceae > UBA5078. The sequence goes on from CAYWMC010000333.1 coordinate 2,204, forward strand.
ATTGTGCTGCTGCATCACGGCATCATTACCTTCGATGACGACTGCCGGGCCAGTTATGAGCGCATGATCGCGCTGGTCAGCAAGGCAGAGGACTATCTGCAGACCACCGGTGCCTTGCAGGCAGAGGCAAGTGCCTCGGTGGAGCCGGCGCCCGAGGAGTATCTTCACCTTGCTCGACTGCGACAGGCGGCGAGTCAGCTGATGGGGCATCCAGTTCTGGCGCGTTGGGACACTGCGCCGGCTGCCGCAGGGTTCGCCCGGCGCAGCGACGTTGCCGCCATTGCCACCCGCGGGCCGCTTACCCCCGATCACAGCATTCACACCAAACCCCATGCCGCCATCCTCGACGCCGATCCGCTCCCCGGACTGGCGCAATTTGCCGAGGACTACCGGGCCCGTTTTGCGCGGCACGCCAGTCCACACCACACGTGTCTGGACGTCGTCGCGCGCGTCGCAGTCTGGCGCGGCAAGGGCATGGTCTATCTGGCTCAGGACAGCAAGCGGCTGAATGTAGTGCAGGACATCAGCCAGCATACGGTGCGGGCCATCCAGTGGGGCGAGGCGCTGGGCGGCTGGACGGCATTGCCAGCACAGGACCTGTTCGACCTGGAATACTGGGAACTGGAGCAGGCCAAGCTCAAGCGGGGGCCGGTGCGCGCGGAATTCG
>CAYWMC010000334.1:0-2851 GCA_964459345.1 uncultured Klebsiella sp.
GCCAGAGGCAATCACTTCTGCTTCCTGGCCCGGACGAATGCGTGACACGCTGCCGAAGCGTACGCTGCTCACGTACTTCGTACCATCCGTCATGATCACTACGCCGTCATTGCCGCCTTCTGCCGCATGCTCGGTCATCACGACTTCGCCTGCCGGGTTGAAGGTGACCACCGCATTGTCTGCCACGTTCACCATGACGATATTGCCGTCATTGTCGATGGCCAGGCCATTGGGGGACGCCAGTGGGGCGCCTTCGGCAAACACGGAGGTCTCGCCGCTGGCCGTGACCTTGTAGATGCGCTGCGTACCGCCGGTGTTGGAGGCATACACGGTGCCGTCAGCCGCCACGGCAACGCCGTTCAGGCCAGTCGCTTCCGGCACGGTCACGGCGCCCATGGGGGCTCCTGTGGCCAGGTCGAACATGCGCACGGTGTCGATGTCCACGGCGTAGAGCACGCCATTGTGGATGGCACTGCCCAGCGGCTGGTTCAGGGTCAGGCCGTCGCGGGTGGCGCCGATCCACTTGGAGGTGTGCACGCTGCCGTCCGGGTTGATCAGGGAGACGAAACCGTCATTTTCCTGCAGGTTCTGGGGAATGCCGTTGTTCATGGCCAGGATCAGATTGCGCGCCGGGTCGAAGGTGCAGCTCTCTGCGGTGCGGAAGCTGCCGAACACTTTCACGTTGCTGGACATGGGCGTGGCCACGCCGGCTTCATTGATGGTGCCCAGCGGGCCGCCAGCAGCAAAGGGCGCTGGTGCGGCAGCGGGAGCCTGAGCCTGCGCGGCGCTGGCTGCCAGACTCACCAGTGCGGTCAACAATAGTTTCTTCATGAAGCGATCTCCTTGGTTGCGTAGTCAACCGTGTGTAGTGAAGTGGGTCGGGAACAATCGTACGCCGCCTGCATGACGGCTGTGATGACTTCAGACCCGGAAAACCGGGTCTCTAGTTCAATGCTTTCTTCAGCGCCTTGGAATTGCGCTGATAGTTGTACATCTTCTGCTTCTTCTCGGGCAGCTCGGCCACCGCGATGGGCTGGAAGCCATTCTCCATGAACCAGTGCGTGGTCTGCGTGGTGAGCACGATGACATGGGTCAGGCCGATCTTGCGGGCCTGGTCCTCCAGTGCCTTGAGCAGGTGTTCGCCGCGGCCGTTGGCCTGATAGTCCTTGTGAATCGCAATGCAGGCGATCTCGCCACAGTGGGCATCCAGCGGATACAGGGCAGCGCAGGCGATGATCATGCCTTCGCGTTCAATAACGAAGAAGAAGTCGATCTCGGCTTCCAGCAGTTCGCGGGAACGGTGCACGAGCACGCCTGCTTCTTCCAGAGGACTGATGAGTTCCAGAATGCCGCCCACGTCGTCAATGGTGGCGCGCCGCAGATGTTCAAAATTGTCCTTGGACACCAGCGTGCCACTGCCATCGCGTGTGAAGAGCTCTTCGATCAGGGCGCCATTGCGCTCGTAGCTGATGAGATGGCTGCGATGCACGTGATGTCTGCAGGCTTTCACCGCGGCGCTGAGCGCCTGTGCCACGCCGCTGGCCTTGTTTTCCTGATGCAGTTCAACACTGGCCAGCACGTCCTGCGCAGAGGCCGGGCTGAGTGCGCTCACGATGCGGCCTTCGCTGTCCATGATGCCAGCCTGCGGGATGAACAGAATGAGTTTTTCGGCGTTCAGAGCGATGGCAGTCTCGGTGGCCACTTCTTCCGGCGACAGGTTGAACACTTCGCCCGTGGTCGAGCAGCCGAGATTGGACACCAGCACGATGTTGTTATGGTTCAGGTGCTGCATGATGGCTTTCGCATTGATCTTGCGCACCACGCCCGTCAGCGCATGGTCGATGCCGTCGAGCACGCCCAGCGGGCGCGCCGTGATGAAATTGCCTCTTGCCAGCTTGATGTCGGCGCCATGCATGGGCGAGTTCGCGAGGCCCATCGAGAACAGCGCTTCGATGTCGATGCTCAGCGCCCCGACGATCTGCTTGATGATCTGCAGGCTGATGGCATCGGTAATGCGCAGGCCCTTGTGATAGGTGGACTCGATACCGCCCGCTTCCAGTGCCGCATTGATCTGCGGACGCGCGCCATGCACCAGCACCAGCTTGACGCCGAGGCTCTGCAGCAGGGTGATGTCATGCACGATGTTGGTGAAATTCTCGTGCGCGATGGCCTCGCCTGGCAGCAGGACAACAAACACCTTCTTGCGGTGCGCGTTGATGTAGCTGGACGAGTTGCGGAACCAGTCGATGTACTGCGGAAGATTTTTCATGGCGGCAATATAGTCTATTTCCGTTACAGGCAGTAGTGGCGGATCAGTCCGCGCAGTGTGTCGATGCAGGGCTGCAGACGGTCCAGTGCCAGGTATTCGTCGGGCTGGTGAGCCTGGTCGATGTCGCCCGGACCAAGAATGATGGTGTCCATGCCCAGGCGCTGCAGCAGCGGTGCCTCGGTGCCGAAGGCCACGCTTGCCGCACTGTTGCCAGTCAGGCGCTCGGCCGTCTTTACCAGCTCATTGGCCGGATCGGTATAGAACGCAGGCAGGCCTGCAAACAAGGGTTTGATGGTGGCCTTCACGCCATGGCGTTCGGCGACGGGCAGCACGCGCTGCAGAATCTCGTCGCGCATGGCGGCGATCTCCATGCCTGGCAGCAGGCGGATGTCGAACTCCAGCCGGCACTGGCCGCAGATGCGGTTCGGGTTGTCGCCCCCGTGAATGCAGCCCAGATTCAGCGTGGGGCGGGGAATGCTGAACAGCGGGCTGCTATAGCGCTGCTGCAGCGACTGCCGGAACAGGATCAGTTCGCTAATGACATCGTGCATCGCCTCCAGGGCATTGTGGCCCAGGGCTGGA
>CAYWMC010000335.1:0-2848 GCA_964459345.1 uncultured Klebsiella sp.
CACAAATTTACCCACTACAGGTTGGTTGCTCATTCCGATGAAATCATCGCCAGAAGAATTGATCGCAGCACTCACGCAGATCGTGGGTGCCGACAAGGTCCTTTTCGACAAGGATTCGCTCGCGTTTTACGGCAAGGACTGGACGAAGGCCAGCGAGCCCCGCCCCTCCGTCATTGTGTTTCCATCCACCATCGAACACGTGCAGGCCATCGTTCGCCTGGCCAATGAACACGCCCTGGCACTGGTGCCATCGGGTGGGCGTACGGGCCTGAGCGGAGGCGCGGTTGCGGCCAATGGCGAAGTCGTCGTGGCCTTCGACAAGATGAACAGAATTCTCGACTTCGATCCCACTGACCGGCAGGTTGTGTGTCAGCCCGGTGTCGTTACCGAACAACTGCAGAATTTCGCGGAAGAAAATCATTTGTTCTATCCCGTGGACTTTGCATCATCCGGTTCCAGTCAGATCGGCGGGAATGTGGCCACCAATGCGGGCGGCATCAAGGTCATCAAATACGGACTGACCCGCGACTGGGTGGTCGGCATGAAAGTGGTGACCGGTGAAGGCACTCTGCTGGACCTCAACAAGGGGCTGATCAAGAACGCGACAGGGTATGACCTGAGGCACTTGTTCATCGGCTCGGAAGGCACGTTGGGATTCGTCGTGGAACTGACGATGAAGCTGGCCACCCTGCCGCAGGATCCGACAGTGCTGGTGCTGGCTGTCGATTCCATGGAATCGGCCATGCACGTGTTGCAGACATTCCAGTCACGCCTGCCCCTGATGGCCTTCGAATTTTTCTCCGAAAAAGCCTTGCGGCACGTGATCGCAGAGAAAGGACTGCAGCGGCCCTGCGAGACGTCCGGCGAATTCTATGCGCTGATCGAATTCGAAAACATTTCCGAGCAAAGCATGGAACACGCGATGGAAGCCTTCGAGTTTTGCGTCGAGCAGGGCTGGGCGCTGGACGGCACCATCAGTCAGAACTCCTCACAGGCACGTGATCTGTGGCGACTGCGTGAAGATATTTCCGAAACCATTTCCCGTTTTACACCCTACAAGAATGACATTTCCGTAAAGGTGTCGAAGGTGCCTGCGTTCCTGCGCGAAGTGGACGACATTGTGCAACGTCAGTATCCCGACTTCGAAATCATCTGGTTCGGCCATATCGGTGATGGCAATGTGCATCTCAATATTCTGAAACCGGACGCGCTCGACAAGGCCGTGTTCTTCAAGCAATGCGCCCAGGTCAGTCTGGATATTTTCGATTGTGTGCAGCGTTTTGGTGGCAGCATTTCTGCGGAACATGGTGTCGGGCTGCTGAAAAAACCATTCCTTTCCTATAGTCGTGATGCAGCAGAAATTGCGTACATGCACGCCATGAAAAGAGTGTTCGACCCGAAGGGCATTATGAATCCCGGAAAGATTTTTGATTTCGTGCCGGAATGACCCTGAGAAGTGTGTGTTTTTCGCCGGAAATCTGCGAAAAATAATCAGAAATCCCCTGTTTATGTACGAAATCCATATTCCATCCGTTCTTATATAGGGTTACACTTCGGTCGAATCCGTGTGGATTCTAGGGTTGGTAGCGATGCTGACCATGTATTTAATTTTTAAGAACAAGAGAGAAATATGTCAGAGCAAGTAGAAGGTACTGTTAAGTGGTTCAATGACGAGAAGGGCTTCGGTTTCATTGAGCAGGAAGGTGGGAAGGACGTATTCGTTCACTTTAGCGCAATTAACGGTTCCGGAAGAAAAACTCTTCACGAAGGCCAGAAAGTTACGATGAACGTGACTCAAGGTCAAAAAGGCCCGCAAGCAGAGAACGTGACTCCTCTGTAAAAAACAAACGCAGAGTATCGAAAGGTACTCTGCGTTTTTTTACGGTTGTGATTCAGGCAGCAATGTCTGGGTCTCTGGATTATTTTTTGTGCCGCTTTGCTACAGCGTTGTTATCAGGCTTTGTAAGTTCTGATGCCATCACTCGTGCCCAGGATCATCAGGTCCGCCGGGCGCACTGCAAATAGTCCGTTGGTTACCACGCCTGTAATTTGATTGAGCTGAGTTTCCAGCTCGACCGGATTCACGATATGCAGATGATGTATATCGAGAATGTGATTGCCATTGTCCGTGACAAAGCCCTGCCGATAAACGGGATCGCCGCCCAGTGTGACGATCGCCCGGGCAACGTGGCTTCTGGCCATTGGGATGACTTCGACAGGCAGCGGGAACTTGCCGAGCACCGACACATATTTGCTTTGATCCGCGATGCAGACAAACTCTCTTGCCACCGCGGCGATTATCTTTTCTCGAGTCAGCGCACCTCCGCCTCCCTTGATCAGCTGCAGGTGCGCATTGGCTTCATCTGCGCCATCCACATAAATGCTGACTTCATCCACGCTGTTCAGGTCCATGACGGGAATTCCCAGAGCCAGCAGTCGCGCCTTCGTGCCTTCCGAACTTGCCACGGTGCAGTGAATGTCGTCCTTGAATGCTGCCAGGCATTCGATGAACAGATTGGCGGTAGACCCCGTCCCCACGCCCAGCACTGATTTTTCATGCAGTCTTTCCCGAACATACTGAGCGGCTGTCGCAGCCACCGCTTTTTTCAATTCATTCTGATCCATGCTAAGTTCCCGGCGTGCAAGAAGAAGTGCCGATTATACGGAGATGCTCTCCCCAAAGGTCAATGATGGAAAAGTATGTAAAAGCCATTCTCTCCGCCAGGGTCTATGACGTCGCGATCGAGACGCCCATACACAGGGCCCCGATTCTGACTCAGCGTCTGCACAACGAAGTGCTGCTCAAGCGCGAAGACATGCAGCCCGTGCACAGCTTCAAGCTGCGCGG
>CAYWMC010000336.1:0-2842 GCA_964459345.1 uncultured Klebsiella sp.
TAGGTGGGTGTTCGCCGCCGATTCTGTACACAGCCCGCAGCGCAAGTAAAGCGGCGGCCTGTCAGCGCAACGGACCGTTCATTCTTGCCGCTGGCGTTTACTGGAACGCCCGGGCCTCGTACAGCGACATCAGCGCGTCCTGGTCCACGATCAGCGCGGGCGGCAGCGCCTTGAGCAGACCGTATTCGTTCACCAGCGGTTTGAAGTGTTCGCGGCCTTTGTGACTGATGCAGTTGTAGAAAATCATGGTCAGCTCGTAGGTGGACAATTGCGCCCGCACCAGGCTGGTGTAGAAATGCTTGTCCGCTTCGGCACTGCGATGCACGAACTTGATCAGATTGTAGAGACTGCGGAAGTAGTGCCCCACGTCTGACTGCCAGGCCTCATAGAACGCGTCGTAAGCGGCATCGACACGTGCCTCCGCACTCAATGTCACCGGCGTCTGCCGATGGTAATCGCGAAACTCCTGGTTGAATTTCTCGAAGCATTCGCGCCCGATGATCGGCGGATTCACATTGGTGATGTCCACCGCGCGGGTGATCTCGGTGTGCAGCCGCAGCAGCTGGAAGAAAGTACTCTCGAAGTTCTGCTTCAGCAGCGCCCGGTTGTGGGCCTCCATCTGTTCGCGCTGCCCGCGCAGCTCCACGCGTTGCAACTCGAGATCGCGTCGCTGCAGCAGAATGGCATAGATGACACCGGCGAACGCCAGGCCCGAGAACAGCGCATTGACGCCCCCGAACATGTCGCCGAAGGTGCCACGCTCTGCCATGTCCTTCAGCCACAGCCAGTTGATCAGCATCAGCAGCAGCACGATCAGCAGAATCAGCAGCGGAAACACCGTGCTGTGAAGTTTGTTGTTCCTGTCTGTCATGGCGGGTGTCCGAACACGAGGGAGTGGGCACAGAATGGCGGACGAACACTGGTCAGGTCAATCGCCGGCGGATGTGCGCTGCAGGCTCTGACTTTCGCGGATCAAGGTGCTCAGTTGCGCACGGTTCTTTACAAATGTCTTCTGGTAGATGCGCGAGGAATGGTCCTTCACCGTCTGCAGGGAAATGAACAGGGAGGTGGCAATCTCCTGATTGGTCTTGCCAGCGTAGATGCCACGCAGGATGTCGGCTTCCCGGCGGCTGATGCCGTACTTCACCAGGAAATCTTCCAGCGACAGCTGCGGCTGCATCAGCGCCTCGGGCGCCTGATAGGTGTAGATCACCACCAGGGCTGTGTTGAAAAGATAGAAAGCCAGCACGAACAGGGCATCAAAATGCGCCAGCGTATGCAGGGGCGTCAGTGCCGTCAGATGAATCAGCCCCGCCGCGGCGCTCAGTGCCACCAGCCAGTGCCGGCCCTCGGGCTTGATCACGGGCCCGGCTGCCGGCTGACGGGGCGACAGCAGGGCCAGCACCAGCACCAGGGACGTGACCATGGCAGCGACCGAGCACAGCACCCGCACAGGGTCGGATGTGCCTGGCGCCCACTGCAGCGCCACTGCCATCAGCAGCACGCAGGCGGCCGAGGCAAAGCCCAGCAGCGGCGCCGCCGCCCGGCCATGAATGCGGGCGGTCCACAGCAGCAGCATCAGCAGCGCCACCAGGAAGAACGGCGCCCCCATCTGCGCCACCAGCGCCGCCACGCGCTCCACATTCTCCATGTCCATGAAGCCTGCCAGTGCAATGCCGCTCCACAGGCTGTAATAGCCATAGACATACAGCAGAATCAGAAAATACTGCAGCAGGTGAAAGTGCTCACTGCGACGCGTCTGCCGGAAGCGGAATACCACCAGCAAGCCACCCGCCGTGAACGACAGGCACAGAATGGCACTGAGCACCGCCAGCACGATGTCGGGCGAGAACGCAGTCAGGCTGAAGTAGTCGAGTGAGAACATGCAGGCGTCGCGCAGTGAACCGGGGTGGGTGAGTGTTGGCAGGACTATACCATCGGCCCCGCCGGCAGCAGCCCTACCAAAGTAGGAAAATGCAGATCACTACTTTCGTAGGTTTGCTCGCTGGACAATCTTCCCTAGTGTGGCCATCACGGGTGAACTGCACCCGCCCCGACCACCCTTACGGAGGCCCCATGAACGACACTGTGCAAGACGCGACGCCGACGGACAATGACATGAACCACACACCAGCGAGCATCCCGCCGCAAACGCCCGGCGTGGGCAGCGCCCTGGGGCGCGGCTGGCGCAGCATGAAAAGCAATTTCCTGGTGTATTTCCTGGCCGTGCTGGTGCTGGGCGCCTTTCTGCTGCCCTACAACCTGTATGACGAAGGCGACAGCGGTCGCGACTCGGGACTCCTGGCTCTGATCGAGACCGCCTACATGCTGCTGCTCTACCCGATCATCAAATACGGCGCTGACCTGTTGTTCCTGCGCGGCGTGCGCGGCGACCCACTGGAGGTCAAGAGCCTCTTTGATGGGTTCAGGAACTACGTGAACATCGTGCTGGCCTCGTTGCTGGTGATGGGCCTGGTGGGCATTGGCCTGATCGTGCTGATCATCCCCGGTATCTACGTGGCCTGCCGCCTGGTGTTCGTGGGTTATCTGGTGATGGACGAGGAACTGGACCCCATCGCTGCCGTGGAGGCCAGCTGGCGTATCACCCGGGGCCATGCCCTGAAGATCTTCCTGCTGGGCCTGACGTCGATTTTCCTGTTCTTCTTCGGCCTGTTGCTGCTGCTGGTGGGTGTGGTGCCCGCGACCATCTGGATCAAGGCCTCGTTCGCGGCGTTGTACCTGGCCATTACTGCTCAGCCACAGGCAGGCGCCGACGCCGATGTGGCCAGCGCGACCTGAGTCAGCTCACGTCATGGCTGCAACGCCTGCATGTGGTCTGCGA
>CAYWMC010000337.1:0-2839 GCA_964459345.1 uncultured Klebsiella sp.
TACTCTTTGTCGAGAATTCTGACCACTACGGTGCCGGGAACATTTTCTTCTGCGTTCATGCGATCTCTCTTGGTCAGGGTGAAGCGTGTGACAGTTGTGCAGGAAGGTGGGACCAGCCCCTCAGGATGACTGTGACTGCTCCAGAGATTTGAGTCTGTTCAGAACGGACTCAAGACGGGTCTTGGCCAGTTTATTGGTTTCGAGCAGTTGCTGGCGCTCGGAGTGCCAGTTATGCTCGTTCGCTCTCAGCAGCTGATTTTCCCGCTTCATCGTGGCACACAGCTCGATGAGCGCATCAATCTTTTGATCCAGCGTGGTAAATTTTTCGTCTGTCATTATGATGGTCGCCATATGCAGGATATGCATAAAAACCCACTGGTAAACTTCCCGTTACTATAGAGGCGCGACCCAAGGCGGTCAATCGCGGGTGTACGATGGCAAACATTCATGAAGAAGCGGCGCGCAGGCGCAAGGAGCTCATGCAGCAGATGGAGCCGGACAGCATTGCGCTGCTCTGTGCCGCGCCGCAGAGCACCCGCAGCAACGACACGGAATATCTCTACCGGCAGAACAGTGACTTCTACTATCTGACCGGCTTTGTTGAGCACGATGCCGTGCTGGCCTTGATCCCCGGCCGTGAACAGGGCGAAGTGGTGCTGTTCTGTCAGGAAAAGGACAAGACCCGCGAACTGTGGACCGGCATCCTCACGGGGCCGGAACAGGCCATCACGCAATTGCAGATCGATGACGCGTTTCCCATTGGTGATATCGACGACATTCTGCCCGGGCTGATCGAAGGACGTCAGCGCGTCTACTATTCCATGGGCAAGGATCCGCGGTTCGATCAGCGTGTCATGGACTGGGTCAAGATCATCCGCGGCAAGGCACGCCAGGGCGCGCATCCGCCGGGCGAGTTTCTGGTACTGGATCATCTGCTCAATGAGATGCGGCTGATCAAGAGTCCGATGGAGATCAAGCTGATGGAGAAAGCCGGTGCCATTTCCGCACAGGCTCACAAACGTGCTATGGCCGTATGTCGCCCGGGTCTGCACGAGTACCATCTTGAGGCAGAGCTGCTGCATGAGTTCGTGCGTTCCGGCAGCCGCGCGCCTGCCTACAACAACATCGTTGCCGGCTGCGAATACGAATACTCTGCGGCCGATATCACCCGCACCTTCCCTGTGAACGGTCGGTTCAGCAAGGAACAGAAGGCCCTTTACGAGATCGTGCTCAATGCCCAGCTGCAGGCCATCAAGGCGATCAAGCCGGGTGCCGCATGGGATGAGCCGCACAATGTCACCGTGCGCATCATCACCGAAGGGCTGGTGAGTCTCGGTCTGCTCAAGGGCAATGTGCAGGAGCTGATTGCGAAGGACGCCTACAAGGCCTTCTACATGCATCGCGCCGGACACTGGCTGGGCATCGACGTCCACGATGTGGGTGACTACAAGATTGACGACAAGTGGCGCCTTATGGAGCCGGGCATGGTGACGACCATCGAGCCGGGCATCTACGTCGCCCCGGACAACATGGACGTTGACAAGAAGTGGCGCGGAATCGGTATCCGCATCGAAGATGATGTGCTGGTCACGCGCACCGGACATCGCATTCTGAGTGAGGGGGCGCCCAAGACGGTCGAGGAAATTGAAAGCTTCATGGCGCAGGCCCGTACCCAGGCCGTCGCCTGACTGACGCCGGGAGGCCAGCGCACTGTGAGAATATCGGAAGTCCGAAGTCACTATGACATCGTGATCATCGGCGGCGGTCTGGTGGGCGCCAGCTTCGCCTGCGCACTGGCGGCACAGCTGCCCCATTCCACGCCGCGCATCCTGGTGATCGAGGTGGCGCCGTCTCTGCAGGTCTCGACCAGTTTCGATGCCCGCTCCACAGCCTTGTCCCACGGCAGCGAGCAAATCTATGAACGCCTGGGCCTGTGGCAGGCCATTGCCACGCATGCCACACCCATCCGGCGCATACATGTGTCCGACCGCGGCCATTTTGGAGCCGTGCGCATCGACTGCACGGACATGCAGGTGGACGCCCTCGGGCATGTCGCCGAGAACCAGCATCTCGGACTGGTGCTGACAGCCGCGCTGGACGCCTCTCCCGCCATCGACTTTCTGTGCCCGGCCAGCATCGGCACGCTTGTCCCCACGCAGCAGGGCATGCGTCTGCAGGTGCAGGGCCCCCTGGAAGACCTGCTGACAGTGGATGCCGGGCTGGTAGTGCTGGCTGATGGCGGCAAATCGACCGTCAGCGAGCAGCTCGGTATCAGCAGCAGCCACACGCCCTATGGTCAACATGCACTGATCGCCAATGTCGCCTTCAGTGATCCGCACAAACACATTGCCTACGAGCGTTTCACCGATGCCGGCCCGCTGGCCGTGCTGCCCCTGGCGCAAGTCGAGGGCGCGCATCGGGGGGCGCTGATCTGGACGCTGGCTGACGACGAGGCTGCCGCCGTGGCCGCCCTGCCGGACAGGCTGTTTCTGGACAGGCTGCAGGAGCGCTTTGGCTATCGGCTGGGACGTTTCGAAAAGGTGGGAAGTCGCTCGCTCTACCCACTGACGCTCAGTGTTGCGCGGGAGCAGGTGCGACCCGGGCTGGTGCTGCTGGGCAATGTGGCGCATTCGCTGCACCCGGTGGCAGGACAGGGGCTGAATCTGGCCTTGCGCGATGCCCAGGTGCTGGCTGAATTGCTGACACAGGCGCTGGCGCAGGGACGCAATCCGGGAGAAATGGAGGTGCTGCAGAGCTACGTGGAACAGCAGGCCCGCGACCAGCTGGCCACCATTGGCTTCAGCGATTACATGACGCGGCTGTTCTCAAGCAGTCATCC
>CAYWMC010000338.1:0-2831 GCA_964459345.1 uncultured Klebsiella sp.
ACTCGAGATCGCCGGCCGCAACCCGGAGAACTACTACGGAGTGGTGGCGGTGCCAGGCATCGTGCGCGAGGGTGCCAAAGTGGGCGACCTCAAGGAACTGCCAGTGTTCATTCGCATTGGCGAAGACGACTACCTGCGCTGGGACAAACAGCTGCCACGTATCACCGAGGCCCTGTCGGAGGCGGGCGCCCGCGTCGATGCCAAGCTCGAGCCCGGCGCCAGCCACGTGTTCCCCATCAACTGGGACGAACTCCAGCCATGGCTCGACACCTTGCGTTGAGCAAGGCCCGCGCTGCGTTCAACTGCCGCTCTGCAACCAGTAGTCACTCACCCGCGCATCCCTGATCTCGACGAACAGCTGTTCCTGCTGCTCATTTTCCACGTCCACATGGAAGAGCAGGAACAGGCCGACTTCCGTTTCTACCTTGCTGGATTTCGAGTAGCGCCAGACTTCCGACCCATCTTCATATCGAGTGATGCGCTCGGGTTCTCCGAAACTGCTGCGCACCCAATCTGCCGATGTGCTGCCCCGCTCGATGCGTGCGACCTGCCCCTCACTCCAGGGCGACACCCCTTCGTGGCGATCCGAATCCACCGTGAACAGACAACCTGTCATGCTCAATACTCCCAATGTCAGCAACAGCCTTGCCACCATGTCGTTCTCCTTTCCTGCGCGTCAATGATGTGTGATGCAGCCAATCCTACGGGTGCAGACTGAATCGAAGCTGAATCGCGCCGCACAAGGGGCGAAGTCTTTTCCCATTGCCCGGGAATTCCACTATCATCGCCTCCACTGCCGCCCACCCATTTGCACAGGAGCAACACCCGCATCATGTACACCTTCATCAAGATCATTCACATGTCCTTCGCCATGATCTCCGTGCTCGGCTTTCTGGCCCGCGGCATTCTCAAGATCAATGAATCACCCGTGGTGAACAGGAAGCTGGTCCGCGTGCTGCCGCACGTGATCGATACCGTGCTGCTGGCCAGCGCCATCACACTGGTCATCATGTCGGGTCAGTACCCCTGGGTTGCTCCCTGGGTATCGGCCAAGATCCTCGGTCTTGTGGTGTACATCGGTCTTGGTGTGGTCGTCATGCGCACGGCGAAAACCCGCCAGACTCGCATCGTGGCCTTCGCTCTGGCACTGCTGACCGCCGGTTATGTGTTCATGGTGGCGAGCACGAAAACAATTTTCTGAAACGAACAGTTTTACGCTTGACTAAAATATCCAGAAGCATAGACTGCGCGCCATCTTCAACCTGATTGAGAATTACCGAAGCAAAATGTTCACTCCACGCACATACAGCACTGTCAGCATGCAGACATCGACCCCGGTCGATGTGCGCGCGCTGCACATTTGCGTGAGCAAGTCCCTGGAGGGCGGCTTGGAGTAAACTTTTGATTCAATAATTATTGAGTACTGAAAGGCCTCTGAGTTCCCACCGAACTCAGGGGCCTTTTTTTTGGCCTGTCGAAAACAGATGTGCGGCTCACAGGGGCTGTGCAGAGGGGGACCTATGTCTGAAAAAAGCCCATTGAACGCGGCGTCACTGCGACGCAATGTCCGCATCATCTATGCGCTGGCATTCTTTCACATGTTCATGCTGATCGTGCCGGTGATCGTGCCCTTCTTCGAATCCAAGGGCCTGAGCCTCAGCGAGATCTTCTATCTGCAGGCTGTGTACGCGGGCATCATCGTGCTGCTCGAAGCCCCTTCGGGATGGCTCGCGGATCGCTTCGGACGCCGCACCGTTCTGCTTATTGGCAGCGCGGCTCATGGTGCCGGTTATCTGTGGCTGGTGTTCGCCGACAGCTTCGTGCAACTGATGGTCTTCGAGTTTCTGCTGGGCATCGCGGCCAGCATGATGTCGGGTGCCGATCTGGCGATTCTCTACGACACCGAGAAAGCGCTGTCGGATTCCGAAGACTCGCACACCGGCAGCATCGCGCACCTGTCGTCCACGAAGGCCTTCGCCGAAGGCGCCGGGGCGCTGGCCGGAGGCGCGCTGGCGCTCGGCTCCTTCGACCTGATGGTGCTGGCCCAGGCCGGCGTGTCGTGGGTCTGTCTGGTGCTGGCGCTGCTGCTGGTGGAACCGCCCTATCGTGAAACTGCGGGCAGCAAACCCCTGCGCGGATTCAAGGCGATCTACATCCATCTGATGAAGGGCGACAAGGTCCTGCGGCAGACCTTTCTGGCCATCCCGCTGTACAACCTGTGCACCTTCCACGTGGCGTGGCTGGTACAACCCTACTGGGAAGAACAGGGCCTTTCGCTGCTCGTGTTTGGTGCGCTGTGGTTTGCCCAGAGCCTGACGGTGGGAGTAGCCAGCCAGTGCGGCCACTATCTCGAAAAGACGAAGGGCCCCGTATTTGCGCTGTTCCTGATCGGTCTGCTGCCGATCGTCGGGCACTTCGGCATGGCGTGGCTGCAGGGATGGATGGGCATTGCGGTGTGTTTCATCCTGTTCTTCTGCCGGGGGCTTTACCAGGTGATCATGGTGAACGCGCTGAACCGTCGGGTGCCGGGCAATGTGCGCGCAACGGTGAATTCGCTGACCAGTCTGACGTTCCGTTTCGGGTTCATTCTGACCGGACCGCTGATCGGACGCGTGGCGGAAACGCAGGGCCTGCACACGGCACTCAGCGTGCTGGGCGTGGCATCCATCGTGATTTTCGTGCTGATCATGCTGCCTCTGATCAAGACGGTGAAGGTGCTGCAACAGGCAAAACTGGCCGCCGCCTGAGGCTGGCGATGGCGCATGTGCATCAATATGGTGCACATGCGCCGTCTGCTTTGGTGCGACCGCACGGGGTTGGTGCTGATCTGT
>CAYWMC010000339.1:0-2828 GCA_964459345.1 uncultured Klebsiella sp.
TCGCCAATCGCCGCCCAGGCGATTGACGGTCCCGGTGCCGCCTCCCCGACCGCCTCTCGAATTCTGCAGGCTGTTCAGGGTCGCAAAAACCGGCCAATACCAGTGCCATTCGCATGCACCTCAGAGCAACGGACAGCCCTTCCCCCCAACAGAGTGGGACGCGTGGCACTGTCCGTGGAGCAGCGCGGGCAGGGTGGGAGCGGGCTTGTCCGCGAACGGCACCGGAGCATGGGTCTGGGGTGCGGGAGCAGGCCGGCGGACCGTCGCGCGCCAGGCCGGTTTTTGCTCCTGCAAAACCGGCACTTCCGCCATCCATGGCGGTCGGATGGCGCGCGACGAGCCTACATGGATGTACTTGTGGCGTGTCCGATGTACTGCTCCCGCACCCCAGATCCGAACCACGCAGTGATGATCGCGGGCAAGCCCGCTCCCACCCTGCCCGCGCTGCCACCAACTGACACATTCCAGCGAGTAGCACCTGAAAACATCTGTGCTATATTGCCGCAGCTCAAAAAAACCCAACTACAAGGGAGTCACATACAAGTGAACACGCAGAGAGTACTTCGCAATCGCACCACCTCCTGGCATGGCGTCGCACCACGCCTGCTGACACTGTCCTGTGCTGCTGCCATCGCCGTTCTCAGCAGCCCTGGCGCATTCGCTCAAGCTGCCGGGTCTCAGGCAGAAATTGAAGAAATCATGGTGATCTCCTCCACCCGCCGTCCCGAGTCACTGGCGACGGTGAATGCCAGCGTCGCCGTCATGTCGGCGGAAGAGCTGCGACTGATTTCGCATCAACACATTCAGGAAGCTGCCAACCGACTGGCCGGCGTGAACATCAACCGCAACAACGGCCAGGAAAGCCTCACGTCCATCCGCTCTCCCGTGCTGACGGGTGCGGGTGCCTGTGGCGCCTTCCTGCTGGCAGAACAGGGCATTCCCCTTCGTGCCGCCGGCTTCTGCAACGTCAATGAACTGTTCGATGCCAACAGCGAAAATGCTGAGCGCATCGAAGTCATCCGCGGACCAGCCACGGCCTATTACGGCTCGAACGCTGTGCACGGCATGATCAACGTGGTGCTGCCTGACCCGAGCGAAGGCGGCGATATCACCCTGGAGATGGGCCCGCGCGGTTCCAAGCGCGCGAATGTCACCTTTGGCATGGCGGAAGGCAACTTCAAGCACATGTTCCTTGCCAATGGCGCAACGGAAGAGGGATTCCGCGACGACAGCGGTTTCGATCAGCAGAAACTGTCCTGGCGCTACCAATACACCACAGCAGGCGGCTATGCGCTGGATGGCGGCTTCACCGTCACCAACCTGAACCAGGAAACAGCGGGCTACGTGGAAGGCAAGGACAACTACAAGAACAAGGCATTGTGGGACACCAACCCGAATCCGGAAGCCTACCGCGACAGCCAGAGCATGCGTGCCTGGACCCGCGTCAGCAAGGAATTCGACAATGGCTGGGAAATCGTTGCCACGCCTTACTACCGCAAGGCTGACCTGAACTTCATTCAGCACTTCCTGCCGGGCCTGCCCACGGAAGACAATCAGCACACCAGCATGGGCCTGCAGTTCGGCACCTACAACGACCTGAGCGAGGACACCATGATCTCCTTCGGGCTGGACGTGGAGGCCACCGAAGGCAGCCTGCTGCAGCAGCAGCGTTTCCCCACCGTGGGCGCACCCGCTCTGGTGGCGCAGACGCCGGTCGGCAAGCACTACGACTATGACGTCGATGCCACGCAGGTTGCTCCCTTTGCACACCTGGAGCACTACTGGGACAACGGCTTCGATATCTCCCTGGGCCTGCGCTATGAGCGCATGGAATACGACTACGACAACAAGATGCTGACAGGCCGTACCCGCGACAACGGCACGGTGTGCGGATTCGGCGGCTGCCGTTACAACCGCCCTGCCGATCGCAGCGACACGTTCGCGAACTGGGCTCCCAAGCTGGGCATCCGCTACCAGATCAATGATGTGCACAACGCGCAGCTGCGCCTGAACAAGGGCTATAGAGCCCCTCAGGCCACCGAACTGTACCGTCTGCAGAACACGCAGAATGTCGCCGATCTTGATTCCGTCGAGATTGACAGCATCGAGCTGGGTCTGGAAGGCGCGGCGAATGCCTGGGAATACCAGGTCACCGCGTACTACATGGACAAGGACAACGAGATCATCACGGACAGCGCCCGTCTGAACCTGAACAACAGCCACACGAAACACCGTGGTCTGGAGATCTCAGGCGCGTACGAGCTGACCGAAACCCTGCGTCTGGCCGGTGCCTACAACTTTGCCCGTCACACCTACGAGAACGACGAGTTCTCCGGCGGCGTGAACATCAATGGCAATGACGTGGACACAGCCCCGCGCCGCTTCGGCAGCGTGCAACTGCAGTGGCAGGCCACGAGCACCGTGTTTGCAGAACTGGAATGGGTGAACTCCGGCGCGTATTACAGCAACCCGGAAAACCTCAACCGCTACGACGGCCACGATCTGCTGAATCTGCGTGCCCGCTGGCAGGCAGCGCCTGATCTGACGTTCTCTGCGAATCTTCTCAACCTGACGGATGAAATGTATGCCGAGCGTGCAGACTTCGCATTCGGACGTGACCGTTATTTCACAGGCGAACCGATCCGAGCGTTCCTGTCCGTGAACTGGCGCTACAACTGATCCACACTGCAGTGCCCGCGCGCAGACGCGTGTAGTGCTGAAAAAGAAATGCCCGCCCGGACACAATCCGGGCGGGCATTTCTGCTTATAATCCCGGACGTTCCTCTGCACCGGGCACGCCCATGACGTCGCGCATTCCTGATGACTCA
>CAYWMC010000340.1:0-2826 GCA_964459345.1 uncultured Klebsiella sp.
CTGATCGAGCGCAAGGAGGGGCGGATTCGTCACTATGCCCTGACGCAGAAGGCTCGCCGCTTGCCATAAGGCCTTGATTTTGTTGGGGCCTGAGCGACGCACTCCCCGCTTTGAGCCCTTCGACCGGCCCAATACCGACCCAAAACCCGATACAAAGTGAGGCGCTCGCAACCTGTTGTTTCGCATGACGTTTTAAACAAGTAGTGCCGCTTCACTTCCCCCCTCGCATCTGCGCTTCCGAAAGGAGCTGCTATCCTTATCAGGCAGGCGCATCTTGCAGAACGAATTACATGCACGTCATACCTACAACTAAAGAGGAGTCTTCCGCCATGAAACCAAAAAGAAACTTGTATGACGAATTGAGGGAAGGATTCTCCGCGTTGGAGTCAGAGAGGGGCGGAACGCTCACGCTGAAAAGAATTCACATCGCAGACCTGGCAGCGCCCACCATAGAACCAGGAGAGCTGCGCCGGCTGCGCGAAGAGCTGAATGTCTCCAGGGCTGTTTTCGCGCGAGCCATTAGAACCAATCCCCGTACAGTAGAGAGCTGGGAGCAGGGGCGCAGCAAACCCAATACGCACGCCGCGCTCTTGATCAAACTGGTCGAAAAATTCCCTGAAACGCTCGATCATCTGCAGGCTGTCTGAAATCAGTCAGCGGCTCCTCTCCGTTCATTGCTTGCCTGTTTGACGGAATCAGGCATCATGTCTACACTACATTACCAATTTGGTAATGTTTAGATCACCATGACTAAAACTCAACAGCTCCTGTCTGTCTTTGCGAATACCGTCAGGGTCGGGGGTGGAATTCATACCACGGCTGAGCTGGCTTTCATGATGGGCGAACCAAATACGCCCGCATTTACAAAATTTCTGACTGACTGCGTCCGCAAAGGCGTTGTCAGACGGGTTGTCAAAGGCGTTTTCGAAAGCGTCCTGACGCCACCAGAAGCGTCCACGGCGATCTACCAGATCATCAAGAAGCTTCGCGGGGCAGCGTTGACATACATCAGCCTGGAGAGCCAGCTGAGCTTTACCGGGGACATTTCGCAGCTTGTGATGGACAGGGTTACGGTCATCACCAAAGGTCGCAGCGGAATCTTCACGACGCCCTATGGGGTGATCGAGTTCACGCATACCAAGAAACCGGTCGGTGCTATCGCGCCCAATTTATATCTTGATACCGATATTGGAATGTACCGGGCCATGCCCCGGCAAGCCATCGCCGATCTGAACGACTGCAGAAGAAACATCCACATGCTGGAGAGCAACAATGCTGACAAGGCGAATACAACAGATCGTTGACTCCAATCCGGACTACGGGGCAATCTCTGCGGTTATCGAGAAGGAAGTTCTTCATCATGACATTATGGATGTCTTGATCAAGAATGGCGCAATGCAGTCACTGACGTTCATTGGCGGCACATCGCTTCGTCTTTGCTATAACAGCCCTCGCCTGTCAGAAGATCTGGATTTCAATGGCGGACATGATTTCAAACCCTCTGACTTCGACGGGCTTGAGGGGGATATACAAGCCTACATTCAGAATAAATACGAAACCCAGGTATGGGTGAACAAGCCAGCCCCCGGCCAGCAAGGCGATACGGCCTCGTGGAAGATCAGCATCGAGAAGGAAGCCAATCGCCCGGAGTTGCCCCGGCAGAAAATGCACATCGATGTGTGCGCGATCCCCTCTTTTGAGGTGTCAAAAAGAGGGCTGATCAATCACTACAACATCCTGGTGCCAACAGAAGGTTTGTTGTTCCCGGTTCAGTCCCTGGCGGAAACATTGGCGGACAAGATGATTGCCCTGGCATACCGTTCTCGCAGGATCAAGCCGCGGGATTTATGGGACATTGTCTGGATCAAGCAGCGTGGCACGGCAATCTCCGCAGAGCTTGTCGATAAAAAACTCGAGGCCCGGCGGAAGGAGAAAGCAAACTTCATTGATTCCCTTGGTGCCCAGATCGAACGGCTCATGCGCGATGACGAGGTGCGCACAGACTTCAACGCTGAGATCGCCAGGTTTCTACCGAACCAGATCAAGATGAGGACCATCGATGACCCAGACTACTGGGTCTACCTTCAATCAGAAGTCAGCGCAGCGGCCAGCGCCTTGCTTGTTCCAGGAGTGCCGAAGAACAGATTCGATATGGGCTAGTAGGATCATCAAACTGGTCGAAAAATTCCCTGAAACGCTCGATCATCTGCAGGCTGTCTGAAATCAGACAGCGGTGCCAGTCCGTTAGTCCTGCGACCACGAAATCCGCGCCGCAACCCGCGCCTCATCCACGTGCAGTGAAAACGACCATCCATTGCGCTCGCACAGCCGCTGCACAATCCCCAGGCCAAGACCATAGCCGTTCTCGGTCGGCGTATGCCTCGCTTCGGCGCTATTGCTCACCTTGTTGGTGACCAGCACGTCATGGGCATTGATGAGAATCGTGATGGGCCCCTGCCCTGCAAGGGTGTGTTCGAAGGCATTGCGGACCACGTTGTTGACCGCGATGGAAAACGCCTGGGGGTGCCCGCAGACGCTGGGCTGTGCGTGGTTCTCGATATCCACGTCGACGCACTTGTCATTCAGCAGATGGCGCTGCTGCTCGATGGCCCGGCTCACAAGCGGCGTCACCAGGAACTGCTCTTCATACAAGCCGTCATCGGTTTCGCGCGCCAGACACAGGAACATTTCCACGGTGGCATTCATGTCGAGTGTCGCGCGCCGCACGCGATCCACCAGAATCCTGTCAGCCGGTGACAGCTCACTTTGTTCCAGCAGCTCGATCGAACTTGCGATCACCGTGATCGGTGTGCGCAGCTCATGGCT
>CAYWMC010000341.1:0-2795 GCA_964459345.1 uncultured Klebsiella sp.
GCACGAGGGGCGGATCATCCAGAGCCGCTCGGAAGAATCGATCCTCAAGGAGATCGAGAACATTCGGGATCAGGTGCCAGGCTTCACCGGCACCATCTCCGACCTGGGCGGGCCCACGGCCAACATGTACCGGCTGAACTGCAAGTCCGAGACCATCCAGAAGAACTGCCGGCGCCTGTCCTGCGTGTACCCCACCATCTGCCAGCACCTGGAGACGGACCACAAGCACACGACGCAGCTCTACCGCAAAGCGCGGATGATTCCCGGCATCAAGCGCGTGGCGATCGCGTCGGGCCTGCGTTATGACCTGGCGCTGCGCGACCCGGAATATGTCGAGGAGCTGGTGACCCACCACGTGGGCGGCTATCTCAAGATCGCCCCGGAGCACAGTGAAGAGAACACCCTGTCGAAGATGATGAAGCCCAGCATTGGCTCCTATGATGCCTTCAAGGACATGTTCGAGCGCTTCTCCAAGAAGGCCGGCAAGGTGCAGTACCTGATTCCCTACTTCATCGCGGCCCACCCCGGCACCGAGAACGAGGACATGCTGAACCTGGGCCTGTGGCTGAAGAAGAACAAGTTCAAACCCGACCAGGTGCAGACCTTCTACCCCTCGCCCATGGCGCTGGCCACGGCGATGTACTACAGCGGCAAGAACCCGCTCAAGAAGGTGACGTACAAGAGCGAAAAAGTGAGCATCGTCAAGCAGATAGAGCAGCGCCGCATTCAGAAGGCCTTCCTGCGCTATCACGACGAGAAGAACTGGCCACTGCTGCGGCAGGCCCTGAAGGACATGGGCCGCGAGGACATGATTGGCGACGCGCCGCATCAGCTGGTGCCGGCGGAGAAGAGAATTGCCCGTGGCCGCCCGGTGGCGAAATCCGCGGCGACATCCCGCCCCGCGAAACCGCGTCCGCGCCGCTGAGGAACTCTGAAGGAGCCGGCCTGCCTGTGGAAGTCACCACCGGCAGGCCCGTCCTGCACAAAACCTGATCCTGCAAAAACCCGCGCTTGATGATAATGCTTCTCAACTGTACAATGATTCGCATCGGTGGATAACCATCGCTATCGCATCATGTTCCGGAGAAGCCAATGTCACGTTCATCCTCAGTATTCACCCGCAAACCCCTCGTGCTCGCCCTGTCCGGCATCGCCTTTCTGGCCGCCCACGGCTTGAGCCTGCAGGCGTTTGCGCAGTCCGAAAGTGCCGACTCCGAGCGCGAAATGCCTGCCATCTACGTGATCGGCAAGGACCAGGGCGCCGCCTTGCGCCAGCCGGGTGCCGTGTCGCTGGTCGGTCTGGAGGAGCTGCAACTGCGGCAGCCGCGCTCTACTGAAGAGATGCTGCGCAACGTGCCCGGCGTGACGGTGAAGCCGGAGGAAGAAAGCGCCATCGTTGCCAATATCGGCATGCGCGGGCTGAGCTCGGCGGACTACAAGACGCTGATCCTGGAGGACGGCGTGCCCGTCGCGCCCGGCCTGTTCGTGGGCAATGGCCGCTACTACAACCCGCGCGTGCAGCACATGGAAGGCATCGAAGTGCTCAAGGGTGCGGCCTCACTGCGCTATGGCCCCAGCACCATCGGCGGCGTCATCAACTACATTTCCCGCCAGCCCGCTGATGGCGTGCAGCTGAGTGTGCGGGGTGGCTCCTTCAACACCCGTGAAGCCTCTGTGGAAGCGGGCGCCACGTCCCGCTCCGGCGACGCCGTGTTCGGTGTGCTGGCCACCCGGGAAGAAAGCGATGGCTTCATGGACAAGGGCTTCGAGATGAGCGACATCACCTTCAAGACCGGGGTGCAGCTTGCCGACAATCAGTCCGTGAGCCTGAAAGTGTCCGACTACAAGAGCGACGCCAACATCTCCTACTACGGGGTGTTCCTGAATGAATACCGCAACGAATCCCGCGACAATCCCGCGCCGGACGACTGGTTCCTGTCGGGCCGCCGCGCGGTGGATATCAATTACGAATGGCGCGTCAGCGACAGCCTGCGCCTGAACACCCTGCTCTATACCAGCGAAACCTGGCGGGACTACTGGCGTTTTGGCGTCAACAACGCAGCCTCTGCCGCCGCTGGTTCCTGGGTGCAGACTGACAGCCTGAACGGCAACAACCGCGCCTTCGAGCGCACGGGCCTTGAATCGCGCCTGCAGTGGCAGCATTCCCTGTTCGGTGTGCAGAGCGACACCGAGCTTGGCGTACGCTACATGACCGAGAGCATGGACGACGTCACGATCGCAGCAGTGCGGGCGACGCCACGCACTGGCGCTGTCAACAAGGATGTCCGCGATGCCGCCGACAGTCTCGCCCTGTATGGCCAGAACCGTCTGCAGCTGACAGAGACCGTGGCCGTGACCGCCGGCCTGCGCATCGAGAATTATGAGCAGACCCGCAAGGACCGTCGCCGCACACCGGCACAGGGCACCAGCGCTGGCAGTGACAATACCGAGTACCTTCCGGGCCTGGGCCTGACCTGGCAGTCCGCCCCGCAGCTGCAATTGTTCGCCAGTATCTACAAGGCCTTCTCACCTGCCCTGAATGCCGACGCGCTGGATGCCCTGAGCGATCAGGAGCTGGATGCGGAACGCTCCGTCAACATGGAGCTGGGCCTGCGGGGTGGCGATGGTCGCATCAGCTACGAGATGGCGGCGTTCCGCATGGACTTCGACAACCAGATCATTCCTGCCAACAGCAACAGCCAGTTCCAACGCACCAATGGCGGCGCCACGCTGCACCAGGGGCTGGAGTTCGGTGCCGGCATGGAACTGGGCGGCGGCTTCAGCGTGGACGGCAA
>CAYWMC010000342.1:0-2792 GCA_964459345.1 uncultured Klebsiella sp.
GCCTGGACGGCGGCGAGTCGAGCCCCCATGGATGGGTTCACGGCGTGTCCGCAGACGAACAGCCCGGCACCTGACCCGGGAACAGAGTACTTTCGCGGGCAAGCCCGCTCCCACAGTCAGGGCTCGAACCTACACAAACACCTTGCGGTTGAGCACCTCGATCTGCCGGAACTGCGCCTTCTTCGTCACTTGCCCAACGGCGGCCAGGAAGGCGTCCACGTCGTGGAAGGGCAGTGCCCGCAATGACTCGTAATCCAGGTCCCACCACTGACTCGCCAGCAGCGCCGCACACTGCTCTTCGCTGAAGCGGTAGCGGATCGGCCGGGCGGGATTGCCCCCCACGATCTGATACGGCTCCACATCCCGCGTCACCACCGCATTGCGTGCCACCACCGCGCCGTGACCGATGCTCACGCCTGCCATGATCACGGCGTCGTGACCAATCCACACGTCACTGCCGATCCGGGCATGGCTGTGCTGCGCCTGATACTGGTGACTGACGGACAGACTGGTGGACACCCAGTCGATGGGGTGGTTGCGGGGCGTTTCGCCCAGCGTGATGCCCCGGCCGATGCTGCTGTAGCGGCCCACCTCGGACAGCCAGCGCACCGTGCTGGTGGAGCGGATGTAGCTGCAGGCCGCGATGCGCAGCGGCACCGCCGGGTCGGGCAGCTCGACGTGCACATGGCGCAGCATCACGTGCTCTTCCAGCAGCAGGTGCGAGCGCGGACTGATGCATTCCATGCCGCGCAGGTGCACGCCCTGGCTGGCAGCCTTGCGGTATTGCGGGTAAAAGCGAATCTTGTTGAACATCAGCGGCTCTCAACGACAACGGCGGCGAGCGGGATTATAGAGCAGCCCCGGCGAAAAGCCTGCCGGCATTTTGCGCTGCGCCCGGGCCACGGCATATGATGCCGCCATGCTCAACATAATCTGGCTCAGCTTCTTCTTCCTCGCCTTCATTGCCGCCCTCTGGCAATGGCTGTCGGGCAGCAATCCCGAGGTGTTCTCCGACCTGATTGCCAGCAGCTTCGAGATGGCCAATCTGGCCGTGGAGATCGCGCTGGGGCTGATCGGCGTCATGGCCCTGTGGCTGGGTCTGTTCCGCGTGGCCGAGCACGGGGGGCTGATCGCAGTCGTCTCGCGGGCCATGGCCCCGCTGTTCACCCGGCTGATGCCCGAGGTGCCGGCCAATCATCCGGCGCTGGGCTCTGTCACCATGAACCTGGCCGCCAACTTTCTGGGTCTGGACAATGCCGCCACGCCCATGGGCCTGAAAGCGATGAAGGACCTGCAGACCCTGAACCCGGACCAGGACACCGCCACCAATGCGCAGATCCTGTTCCTCGTCCTCAATACCTCGTCCGTCACCCTGCTCCCCGTCACCATCTTCCTGTACCGCGCCCAGCAGGGCTCGGCCGAACCGACGGCGGTGTTTCTGCCCATCCTGATGGCCACATCCGCCTCCACCCTGGTGGGGCTGCTCAGCGTGGCCTGGGTGCAGAAGCTGAAGCTGTTCGATCCAGTGGTGCTGGCCTGGTTTGGCGGCTTTGCCGTGTTTCTGGCCGCCATGCTGAGCTGGATCGTCGGCCTGCCCTCCGACTTGCTGGCGGCACGCTCAGCCTTCATCGGCAACCTGCTGCTGTTCAGCATCATCGTGCTGTTCCTGCTCTCGGGGGTGAAGCGGCGGCTGGACTGCTATTCGCTGTTCGTCGAGGGCGCGAAGGAGGGCTTCGGTGTGGCCATCACCATCATTCCCTTCCTGCTGGCGATGCTGGTGGGTATCGGCGTGTTCCGGGCCAGCGGCTGTCTGGACATCCTGCTTTCGGGCATCCGCAGCCTGGTGCTGTGGCTGGGCATCAACGCCGACTTCGTCGAGGCGCTGCCGACGGCGTTCATGAAACCCCTGTCCGGCAGTGGTGCCCGGGCCATGATGCTGGAGACGATGAACACCTATGGCGTCGACTCATTTGCCGGCCGGGTAGCGGCCTCCATCCAGGGCAGTACGGAGACCACCTTCTATGTGCTGGCGGTGTATTTCGGCAGCGTCGGCATCCGCAAGACGCGCCACGCCATCGCCTGCGGTCTGGCCGCCGACGTCGCCGGCATCAGCACGGCGATCGTCGCCTGCTACTGGTTCTTCGGCTAGCGCTCCCTGAATCTCCCGTCTATACCTGTAGTTGTTGGCCCACTGCTGATAATTACTGTACATACAATAATTCATGAAGATATCCTACGACCCGGCAAAGCGGGAAAAGACCCTGTCGGAGAGAGGCCTGGACTTCGCCTTGGCAGGGGAAGTTTTTGCGGGCCACCATTTCACCGCAGAAGACTATCGGCAGTCCTACGGTGAAAGTCGCCTGGTCACCATCGGAAGCATGCAACGTCGAATGGTGGTTGTGGTCTGGACACAACGCGGCGAGGTGCGTCGCATCATCAGCATGAGGAAAGCCAATGAGCGAGAACAGGAAAGATTTGCGAAACACCTGGGTTGATCCGGACGATGCCCCGGAGCTCGACAGCAGCTTCTTTGACGTGGCTGACCAGTATCGCGGAGCCACTCTGGTTCGCGCCGGTCGCGGACGACCACCTGCACTCGAAACGAAAGAGCGGATCAGCATCCGTTTGTCTCCTGCCGTTTTGAGGGAATTCCGAGCCACCGGGCCGGGGTGGCAAGGACGAATAGACTGCGCCCTCAAAGACTGGCTGCAGTCGCACAAGTCCTGAGCAACAGCCACCTGCGGTCTGGCCGCCGACGTCGCCGGCATCAGCACGGCGATCGTCGCCTGCTA
>CAYWMC010000343.1:0-2765 GCA_964459345.1 uncultured Klebsiella sp.
AACAGAAAACACTAGATCAGTTGCAGAAAAATCTGGAAGAAGCACTCAAGAACGCAGATTCCAAGAACAATCTGCGGCTCAAGGTGCAATTGTCCGAAGGCAAGACCGGCAGCGATGATGACGACAGTGGCCTGGGCGGACTGGCCCTGCAGCCCAAGGACGAGCACGGAGGTCATTGAGCCTCCCCCATCATGGACCTGCGCAGCATTCTGATTCTGATCGGGCTCTGGCTGATTGTCGTGGCGGTGGCCGCCAGACTGTTTGTCTACCCGCGCTGGCGTCGCAGGCGGCTGGACGCGAGCCCGTTCCCGGCAGCCTGGCTGAAAATACTGCGCAGCAACCTGCCCGTCTACCGCGCCATGTGGCCAGACCAGCAGAAGCAGCTGCGCCAGTTGATCGTGCGCTTTCTCGACAGCAAGTCCTTCATCGGCTGTGCCGGGCAGCAGATCACCGATGAAGTGCGCGTCACCATCGCCGCCCATGCCTGTCTGCTGCTGTTGAACCGGCCGACCCATGAATATCAGGACCTGCGCGCCGTGCTGGTATACCCGAGCGGCTTCGTGGTGGATCGGGATGCTGTGGATGAAGCCGGTGTGGTCAGCGAAGACGAGCATTTCCTGATCGGCGAGTCGTGGGAAAACGGCAAGGTCATCCTCGCCTGGGACAGCGTGCAGCACAGCGTCCGCAACTTCTCGGATGGCGAGAACGTGGTGCTGCATGAATTCGCCCATCAGCTGGATCACGAATCAGGCATTACCAATGGCGCGCCGCTGCTGTATCAGCGCGGCAGCTATACTCGCTGGGCGGAGGTGTTCTCGGAAGAATTCGAGCGCCTGCGTCAGGACAGTGAAGAAGAACGCCGCACCCTGATCGACGAATACGGTGCCACAGACCCCGCCGAATTCTTCGCGGTGGTAACCGAAACCTTTTACGAGCAGCCTCACGCACTGGCGCAGCAACATGCGGCACTGTTCGAGCAACTGAAATCCTATTACCGGGTGGACCCACGCGAGTGGCAACGCGCTGACAACGAACAGGTACATTGACGCATGCGATTGGACAAATACATCAGCCACGCCACGGGCCTGCCCCGGGAATACGTGAAACGGGTCATCCGCCACAAGAAGGTCACGGTCAACGGCGACATGATCAAGAGTGCGTCCGCGCAGGTGGCAGAGACGGATGCGGTGTGTCTGGAGGGCGAATTGCTGACGCTGCCCGGGCCGCGATACCTGATGCTGCACAAGCCAGCGGGTTACATCTGCGCCACCGAAGACGGCGAGCATCCCATCGTGCTGGACTTGCTGGAGGACACCGACCCGGAAGGCCTGTCCATCGCCGGCCGCCTGGACATCGACACAACAGGACTGGTGCTGCTCAGCGATGACGGCCAGTGGCTGCACCGCGTGACGTCGCCGCGCCATTTGTACTCCAAGGTCTACCGCGCAGTGCTGCAGGAGCCCGTCAACGAGGAAACAATCGCCGCCTTTGCTGCCGGCATGTTGCTGCGTGGCGAAGACAAACCCACGGCCCCCGCCCTGTGTGTGCCTCTGCCCGACAACGCCGCCGAAGTCACTTTGAGTGAAGGCCGCTACCACCAGGTCAAGCGCATGTTCGCTGCCTGCGGCAATCATGTTGTTGCACTGCACCGTGTTCGCATCGGGGCCGTGCAACTGGACGACACCCTGGCCGAAGGGGCCAGCCGCCCGCTAACCCAAGAGGAAATGGAGAGTTTCCTGTCATGAGTATTCACCTGGAACAACTGCTGGCCGACCTGCTCAACACCCCTGCAAGTGCGCCCGCCGGGCCGGTGCTGTGGATCGCCGACGAAAGTCTCACAGAGCGCGAGCTGCAAGTCGCACGCCCCCGCGCTGACCTGCATGTGCTGAGCAATCGTCATGACCTTGGGGCTCAGCTGCGCTCGGCAGGTCTGCAGGTCACTGTCAGCGACTTCGACTTCGCCAGCCTTCCGGTGCAGCAGTTTGCCAGTATCGTGTACCGCGTCTCCAAGGAGCGCCCGCTGGTGCATCACTGCATCAACGAAAGCTACAGGCACCTGCTGGCCGATGGCGCCCTGCACCTGCTGGGCAGCAAGGACGATGGCATACGCACCCACGGCCGTAATGCCGAGCAAGTGTTTGGCACACCGGAACACGCCAAGAAGCAGGGTGATGTGTATCGCGTGACGCTGCTGCGTGGCGAGGAAACTGGCGAGGAAGGCGTGCAATGGCTGGACTGCAAGGAGTATTCCCAGCTGCGCCCGTGCACCGTGGGTGATATGCACTTCATGAGCAAGCCGGGCGTCTTCGGGTGGAACAAGGTGGACCGCGGCAGTGCCCTGCTGGTGGAACAGGCTCACAAGCTGATCACCACCCGCAAGAATGCCGGCACGGTGCTTGATCTTGGCTGCGGCTACGGTTACCTGCTGCTGGCCACTGCCGACATCCCCTTCTCCGGACGCTGGGCGACTGACAACAATGCCGCCGCCGTGCAGGCCGCACAGGCCAGTTTCGCCAAGGCACAGCTGGCCGTGACGGTCAGTCTGGACGATTGTGGGGAGCAGTTGCAGGAGCGCTTCGACCTGATTCTGTGCAACCCTCCCTTTCATCAGGGCTTCAGCACGAGCAATGCGCTTGCCGTGAAATTCCTGACCCAGATCCGCCGGTTGCTGGCTCCCAATGGCCGTGCACTGGTGGTGGTCAATCAGTTCATCCCGCTGGAGAAAGCAGCGGCAGACACCTTCGCGAAGATAGCAACGCTCTCGC
>CAYWMC010000344.1:0-2760 GCA_964459345.1 uncultured Klebsiella sp.
CATTGTCGTACACGCTCAGCCAGGGCAGCAGTGCGTGGTTCTGGAACACCACGGCGCGGTCGGGGCTGGGGGCCGTCACTTCCCTGCCGTCCAGAATCACGCCGCCCTCGGTGGCCTGATAAAGGCCGGCCAGGATGTTGAGCACAGTGGACTTGCCGCAGCCCGAGTGGCCGATCAGAGTGACGAACTCGCCTTTGTCGATTTTCAGGTTCACGTTCTGCAGCGCGCGGAAGGGGCCGCTGCCGGTGTCGAACTCGATGCCGACCTGACTTATTTCGAGATAACTCTGCATGGTGCATTCTCCAGTTCGCGGGCGAGCCCGCTCCCACAAGTGGCTGTTGCGCGCCTCAGCGCAGCACGGCCTGTTTGTCCCAGCTGACGCGCCGCTGCAGCATCAGCATGAGTTTGTCCAGCACCAGGCCGATCAGACCGATGACGATCACCGCCACCATGATGCGGCCCAGCGAATCGGAACTGCCATTCTGGAATTCATCCCAGATGAATTTCCCAAGCCCCGGGTTCTGCGCCAGCATTTCGGCGGCAATCAGCACCATCCAGCCGGTGGCCAGTGACAGGCGCATGCCGGTGAAGATCATGGGAATGGCCGAGGGCAGCACGATGCGGCGGATGTGTACATGCGTGGGCAGGCAGATGACACGGCTGACATTGATCAGGTCCTTGTCCACGCTGGCCACGCCCACGGTGGTGTTGATGACGGTAGGCCACAGACAACACAGGGCGACAGTCAAGGCCGAAGTCACGAAGGACTTCTCGAACAGCGGCGACTCGGACACATACAGCGCGCTCACTACCATGGTCACCAGTGGCAGCCAGGCCAGTGGCGAGACAGGCTTGAACAGCTGAATGAGCGGGTTCAGCGCGTGATAGAGCGTCTCGCTCAGGCCGCACAGCACCCCCAGCGGAATCGCCACCAGCATGGCGATGGCGAAGCCGAAGGCCACGGTGATGAGACTGGTCTGGATCTGGTCGGGGAACGTGGGCCGGCCGGTATAGGGCCGCACGCGCACCTCGGCGGCAGGGTCGGCAGCGAGCAACTCGGCATTGCGGGCCTCCTGGCGCTGCAGGAACTCCACGCGCCGCTCCTGTTCGCGCTGATACTCGGCGCCCAGGTTCTGCACCTGCGTCCAGACCTGCGAGGGGCCTGGAAACTGGCCCAGCGAGGTGATGATGCTGTTGGCGGTGGCCTGCCACAGCAGCAGGAACACCAGCAGGCCGGTCAACGACAGAGTCCACTGCCGCAGCACGCGCGTCAGGCCCGGGCGGGGCGGAAAGGCTTTCCAGGGCTGGATCTGCGCGCGTGGGGCGGCGGGGGCCAGGGGGCTCATGGGGGTGTCCTCGGTTTTCACATTCAGCCTCAGTGTGCGATCGGTCGTTGGGTCGGGTGGTTCGGGTTCGCGAGCAGGGCTCGCTCCCACAGCAGGCTCGCACCCACAGCAGGCTCGCACCCACAGCAGGCTCGCTCCTACTTGAGTCCAATGGGCAGCGACTGCAGATAGGCATTGGGCTGGCTGCCGTCGTAGGGCATGCCGTCGATGAAGTCGCTGGTCACAGGCCGGATGCCAGTCTCGGTGGCGAAGTCCGGGAACTCCTCCGCGCTCATGATGCCCTCGGCGATCAGGGCTGCGGCGGCCTGGCGGTACAGGTCGGGCCGGTAGACGTTCTGCGCCTGTTCCAGATACCAGCTGTCCGGCTTGGTCTCGGCAATCTGGCCCCAGCGGCGCATCTGCGTCAGGTACCAGATGGCGTCGGAGTAATAGGGATAGGTGGCGTGGTAGCGGAAGAACACGTTGAAGTCGGGCACCGCGCGGGTGTCGCCCTTCTCGTATTCGAAGGTGCCGGTCATGGAGTTGGCGATCACCTCGACGTCGGCTCCGACATACTCACTGCGCGACAGCATCTGCGCGGCTTCCATGCGATTGGCATTGTCGTTCTCGTCCAGCCAGCGTGCTGCCCGCAGCATGGCCTTGACGATGCGCACCGTCGTGTTGGGGTATTGCTCTGTGAAGGCCTGAGTCATGCCGAAGACTTTCTCGGGGTTGTTCTTCCAGATCTCGTAGTCGGTGATCACCGGCACGCCGATGCCTTTGAAGATAGCCTGCTGGTTCCAGGGCTCGCCCACGCTGTAGCCCAGGATGGTGCCGGCCTCCAGGGTGGCGGGCATCTGCGGGGGCGGGGTGACGGACAGCAGCACGTCGGCGTCCAGCGTGCCGGAGCTGTCGCCCGCACCGGGCTCGTAGAAGCCGGGGTGGATGCCGCCGGCGGCCAGCCAGTAGCGCAGTTCGTAATTGTGCGTGGACACCGGGAACACCATGCCCATGGTGAAGGCTTCGCCGCGGGCCTTGTACGACTCCACCAGCGGTTTCAGCGCATCAGCCTTGATGGGGTGCACCGGCAGTCCATTCTCCATCGGCACGTGTGCGCGCATGGCGTCCCAGACGCTGTTCGAGACGGTGATGCCGTTGCCGTTCAGGTCCATGCTCAGCGGCGTGACGATATGGGCCTGGGTGCCATAGCCAATGGTGGCGGCCAGCGGCTGACCGGCCAGCATGTGCGCGCCGTCCAGCTGGCCGTCGATGACACCGTCCAGCAGCACTTTCCAGTTCGCCTGTGCCACCAGGGTCACATAGAGCCCTTCGTCCTCGAAGAAGCCCTGCTCATAGGCCACCGCCAGCGGGGCCATGTCGGTGAGCTTGATGAAGCCCAGGCGCAGTTCGTCCTTCTCGGCAGGCCCCACCTGGG
>CAYWMC010000345.1:0-2741 GCA_964459345.1 uncultured Klebsiella sp.
ACCAGACGCTCCCTGGTACGCTGGGATGTCATGCCGATCCCGGCAAGATTCACATTGCTCACTCTTTTCCAGCCTCTTTCAAGATGCACACTTCGCGCAGCACCGCCGTGGCATAAGTGCCCGGCGGCAACGCAAATTCGATGTCGAGATCGCCATTGTCCATGGCCTGCCACTGCAGATCCTGCACGGGCAGGCGCAGCGCCCGGCGCGCCTGCGTCAGACCCGCCGCCTCCAGCCCGTCACACAGGTCCTGCCACCGCGCGCCCACTGCCAGTTCCAGCGCCCTGGCCTCGCCCGTGCTGCGCAGGACGCCGGCACCCCAGAGGGGCCCGGTGGGATGGATGTCAAAGGCCTGCAGCCGCGCCTGCAAATCCTGTGTCCACTGTGGCGCGTCGAAAATGCTGTCGGACCCGTTCAGGTTCCAGACATCGCCTTCCAGCCGGGTATCCCAGGTCTGCTGCTGCACGCGCTCCGAGAGCACTGCATTGAACACCTGAGAGCGCGCCGACGAGAGCAACAGCCCGCGCTTGTAGCCCTTGGCCATGCGCAGTGCGCCGGCAAACAACTGGCGCGCCTGGTCCACATTGCCCCCATCGCGACCAAAGCGCTGCTCGCCGAAGTAGTTGGGCACACCGCGCCTGGCCACCAGGGCGAGACGCTCCTGCAGTGCCTGCAGGACAGTGCCCTGCTCCGCCCCACCACACCACTGCGGATCGCGCAGACGAATCCTGAAGCGATTGGCCCGGTGGCTGCCCCGGCGCAATTTGCGACTGTTGCGGCAGCTTTCCAGCACTTCAATGCCGCGCTCTGCCAGATCCTCCAGCAGCAAGGGCGCCGGCACCGGCTGATAGAGACTGAACCACTGCTCGCAGACGCCCTGCCTGTCCTTGAGACCACCATACCCAACGTCAAATTCGCGGATGCCGGCGCGGCGAGCCAGCAGGCGCACCACGTCCTGGGTCGTCACCCCCGTCTTGCGGATCCGCAGACAGGCATGTTCACCAGAACCGGTCAGCGCAAATCCCAGTTCTTCCGTCACCTGGAAATCCCCGGGCGTCTGCTTGAACAGCGCTTCCACCTCCGGCTCACCAAATGCCCAGGCCTGGCTGTGAGATTCCCCGGCTGCCGGCGTCACGGGGTGACGGGGTCGCGATACAGCAGAATCACGGCATAGGTTTCCAGGCCTTCTCTGCGGCCCACAAAGCCCATGCCTTCCGTCGTAGACGCCTTCACGTTGACCTGCGCCGCGCCAATGTCCAGCAGTGCAGCCAGACGCGCCTGCATGGCAGGCACATGGGGCGCCATGCGGGGTGCCTGCGCCAGAATGGTGATGTCGACATTGCCGGCCTTCCAGCCATCGTCATGCATGTAGGCTACGACGCGCTGCAGCAGAATGGCGCTGTCGATGTTGCTGTAGGCCATGTCGGTATCGGGGAAGTGGCGTCCGATGTCGCCTCGCCCGAGGGCACCCAGGATGGCATCGCACAGGGCGTGAATGACGGCATCCCCGTCGGAGTGTGCCACCAGGCTGCGATCATGGGGCAGCGTCACGCCGCCCAGCACCAGAGGTTTCCCGGGCAGGAGGCTGTCGGCAAAACGATGGGCATCATAGCCATGCCCGATCCGCATCTGGTTCCACATCGTGTTCGTCGTCCCGCTCTCAGGCGGAAGCGCCGGCGGCTTCCCGCTGCTGCGCTTCCAGTATCAGTTCCGCGAGGTGCAAGTCCTCGGGGTAGGTAATCTTGATGTTGTCCGCTGCGCCCCGCACCAGGCGCGGGGCATAACCCGCCAGCTCGAGCGCTGCGGCTTCATCGGTCATTTCGGCACCGCTGCGCAGGGCGGCTTCCAGCGCCCCGCGCAACAGTCCCAGTCGGAACGCCTGCGGCGTGGCCGCCTGCCACACGTTCTCGCGCGGCAGCGTGGCTGCCACATCCCCTGCCATGTCGCCACGCTTGAGCGTGCTGCTGACGGGCACTGCCAGCAGGCCACCGCATGGATGCCTGGCAATCTCGCTCAGCAAGCCGGCGATGTCGGCCACCCGCACACAGGGCCGCACGGCGTCATGCACCAGCACCCAGTCGTCTTCAGCCGCTGTGTCAGGCAAAGACCGCAGGGCATTGAGCACCGAATGGCTGCGCTGAGTTCCACCCGTGCAGACGCTCACGGTTGCTCCGACGGGCAAGGTGACCGCGGGCCAGAAGCTGTCTTCGGGATGCAGGGCGACGACGATGCGGGCGACACCGGGAAGCGCGGCCAGGCGCTGCAATGTCTGTCCCAGCACCGTGTGGCCACGAAGGGGCAGATACTGTTTTGGTGTGACGCTGCCCATGCGCGTCCCGATCCCGGCAGCCGGGACGATGACCCAGTACGCCATGCCGGCCTCAGTCCACCACGATGAAGAGGGTCTCGCCCTCCTTCACCATGCCGAACTCACTGCGGGCACGCTCTTCCACGGCATCCAGGCCAGTCTTGAGGTCAAGCACTTCGCCTTCCAGCACCTGATTGCGTTCCGCCAGACCGAGGTTCTCCTGCTTCTGCACCTCTACCTGGGCTTCCAGATCGCGCAACTGGGCGACACTGCCTTCGCCCACCCACAACTTGTATTGCAGGACCACAAATACCAGCACCAGCGCACTCATCAGTACTTTCATGGCTCTTCCGTCCTGTCAGTACATTCAACCTGTAATGTGACTGAACTCTTGAATGCCGCGATAGATCGCGCGGCTGCCCAGTTCCTGCTC
>CAYWMC010000346.1:0-2735 GCA_964459345.1 uncultured Klebsiella sp.
AAGCTTCGAGGTTGTCAGTTTTTCCTGGTCACTATTATCATCCTCCACCGCCTGTGCAACCGTGGTGGGCATAGTCTCAGATACCTTCTCGGGCGCATCGGCCTTGCTGACTTTTTCCAGAGACATGCGTACTTCGTCACTGATGCGAATGATGCGTTGCGCTTCTTCGTACGCCTCTCTGTACAACTCCGAGTCTTCAGAGCGACTGAGCGCAATCCCCATCTCATTGTTGTTGACCTGACTGAACTCGTAGAGATTCAAGCTGGTAATGATGCATGTCTCTTCATTGAGGTAACACTTTGCATGCAGATTCTTGCAGAAGCTCGTTCGCACGAAAGTCAGTTCGCGC
Source organism: uncultured Klebsiella sp. (assembly GCA_964459345.1). Taxonomy (GTDB): domain Bacteria; phylum Pseudomonadota; class Gammaproteobacteria; order Pseudomonadales; family Pseudohongiellaceae; genus UBA5078. Next base: position 350 of record CAYWMC010000346.1, read on the forward strand.
AACCAGTTGATCTCTTCCGGATGCAGCTCATTCTTTCCATAGACAATGCGCACATCAATCTTCAATCGGTTCTTGTCTTGCAGCAGTTCCTTGATGCGGTCATTCAATCGCAGGAAGGGACTGATCAGAATAAGTCGGTCTGAAGCGCGCTTGATAAGCTCTTCGAGAAAGTAGTTGGTGGCGCTGGTATTGAGGAATTTTGCCAAGATGAAGCTCCTTCTAGTGGCGATGAGTATCCAATTGATCCAGCCCTGGATTATCCAGAGCCGAGCGACTTGCGCAAGCGGGAATTGCTACTGATCCTGAGTCGCCCGCCACAACGCCCTCCCCCCCAGCACCAGCACTTGCTCGGCCTGGAATCCTGCTGCCCTCAGCGCCTGGCCCTGCTCTTCCAGCGTCATGTACAGCTGATCGTTCTGCATGGCATCCGCCGCGCAATAGTGATCGGCGACCAGGTACACACCATCCGGGGCCAGCACTGACAACACCTGCCGATGCAGTGTCACCGCATGCCGTTTGTGACGAAGTTCGTGAACGGCCTGATTGGTGATGACCGCGTCGTAGATTTCCAACCCCTCGCGCCAGTCCGCATCCTTGAAACTGCGTTCCACATGAGTGAGGTTTGATGAGAATGCCTGCAGGCGCTCACGCGCGAACTGGTGCATTGCCGGCGAATAGTCCAGCAGGCTGATGTGCAGCGCAGGAATGCGGGTCAGTAGATAGTGGGCCAGGAATCCCGGGCCCGCGCCCAGTTCGAGCACGCGCAGGGCCGGCTTGTCGATCTGCTGCAGCTGCGAGGCAAACGCTGCAAAGAAGTCTTCGCGGAACGGGCGCTGCATGGCCTTGTCCGACCAGGCGCGGGCGTCGTCGGCATTGAGGAAATCGATGGGGCTGGGGACGTCAGGGAAGGACATTGTCGACGGGCAGAGTGAAACTGCCGCTCACCTTGCCGTTCACTGTGAACTGATATTGCCCGGCGGCCAGACCATATACAGGCAGTGGCAAGGTTCTGGTGTAGAAGTTCACACTGTCAATACAGGCACTTCCGGGTGGCCCGTAGGATGCCGGGTCGGTGTAGAGAAACCCTTTCAGCAGAGTGCCTTCCTTGACGGTCTCAAATCTGCCCACCGTGCCGCAAGGCGATTCCCAGCCTTTGACTTTCACGAATACCTGCAAGGGTACATCGCGGGTGACCACGACACTGTCCAACTCCACGAAATTGATCAGCCCGGCCTCGTCGGCAGACAGCAGTGTCCACGACCCACCCGCGTCAGTGCTTTGAAATCGCGCGTTTTGATACCGACCGGGATTGTCACGAAATCCGACCATGGGCACCTGCAGTGTGTGCGTGCCAGCGGGGCTGAGTACCAGTTCGGCAGGCTCTGCCACGCTGAGCGGGGGCGCTGACACGGCACAGGCCAGCAGCAGTGTGGGCATGAGCAGTTTCATGGTGCGCTCCTTCTCTGGTTGATGAACAGCGTGAACTACACCACCCGCATACCTGGCTGGGCACCGCTGTCGGGTTGCAGAAGCCAGATGTCCCTGCCGCCCGGGCCGGCCGCCAGCACCATGCCTTCGGACATGCCGAACTTCATCTTGCGGGGCGCCAGATTGGCGACCAGCACCGTCAGACGCCCGACCAGCGTGGCTGGATCGTAAGCAGATTTGATGCCGGAGAACACCGTACGCAGCACCGGCTGACCGTCGGCGCCCAGGCCGAGGTCCAGATGCAGCTTCAGCAGTTTTTCAGCGCCTTCCACGTGCTCGGCGTTGACTATGCGGGCGATGCGCAGATCCACCTTCGCGAAGTCGGGGTAGGCGATCTCGTCAGCCAGGGGCTCCTGGGTCAGGGGGGAATTGTTCGCGGGCAGGCCCGCTCCCACGGGGCTCGCATCTGGACTGTGGGAGCTTGCTTGCAAGCGATCCGAGTTCGCGGGCAAGCCCGCTCCCACGGCACCAGCTCCGGCGGACGCCATCATGGCCGCCACCTTGTCGGGCTCCACGCGGGTCAGCAGCGGCGTGAAGGTGCCGATGCGGTGCGCCAGCAGCAGCGTGTCGACGCTGTCCCACTGCAGCGGCTCGATGGCCAGGAACGCCTCGGCGCGCACAGTCATGGTGGGCAGTACGGGCTTGAGATAGCTCATGAGCAGGCGGAACAGATTGATGCCCGTGCTGCAGATGGCCTGCACCTCGGGCGACTGCTTGTCTGTCTTGGCCAGCGTCCAGGGCGCCTTGTCGGCAATATAGGCATTGGCCTTGTCAGCCAGCGCCATGATCTGGCGCAGCGCCTTGCTGTAATCGCGGCTTTCGTAGTGCGCGGCGATCTCGTCCTTCGCCGCCTGGAACTCGGCCACCAGCGCGGGCTCACTGCACTGCGCGCTGAGCA
>CAYWMC010000347.1:0-2733 GCA_964459345.1 uncultured Klebsiella sp.
GTCCGTCTGGTCAAGAAGTACGAAAGCGGGGTGGTGAAGGACCCGATTACCATCGCCCCCACTGCCACCATCCGCGAACTGATCGCCCTGATGCGCGAAAACGACATCTCCGGCATGCCGGTTGTCGAGGGTGCGAATCTGGTGGGCATCGTCACCAGCCGTGACGTGCGCTTTGAAACCAATTACGAAGCCAATGTCTCTGCCATCATGACGCCCCGGAAAGACCTGGTGACCGTCAAGGAAAACTTCACGAATCAGGAAGTCAAAGACCTGCTGCACACGCACCGCATCGAGAAGATTCTGGTGGTCAATGATGCCTTCGAACTGCGCGGCCTGATTACGCTCAAGGACATCCGCAAATCTGAAGACTACCCCAACGCCTGCAAGGACCAGTTCGGTCGCCTGCGCGTGGCGGCTGCTGTCGGCACTGGCGCCGATACGCCTGCCCGGGTAGCGGCTGTCGTCGAGGCAGGCGTCGATGTGATCGTGGTGGACACTGCCCATGGCCACTCCCAGGGCGTGCTCGACCAGGTGCGCAGAATCAAGGGTCTGTATCCGCATATCCCCGTGATCGGCGGCAATATCGCCACGGCTGAAGCGGCGAAGGATCTGGCAGCGGCCGGAGCCGATGCCGTGAAGGTCGGCATTGGTCCGGGTTCCATTTGCACCACGCGCATCGTGACTGGTGTCGGCGTGCCCCAGATGACAGCGGTTTCCAATGTGGCGGAAGCCCTCAAGGGCACCGATGTCTGCATCATCTCTGATGGCGGCATCCGTTTTTCCGGCGACATTGCCAAGGTGATTGCGGCAGGCGCCCACGTGGTGATGATCGGCAGTCTGCTGGCAGGCTCCGAAGAAGCGCCAGGGGAAGTCGAATTGTTCCAGGGCCGCAGCTACAAGGCCTACCGTGGCATGGGTTCTCTGGGCGCCATGTCGTCCTCGCAGGGCTCCAGTGACCGCTATTTCCAGGACGCCGGTTCAGGGGCCGAAAAGCTCGTTCCCGAAGGCATCGAAGGTCGGGTGCCCTACAAGGGGCCGATGTCGGCCATCGTGCATCAGCTGATGGGTGGCGTGCGTTCCAGCATGGGCTACACCGGTTGCGAAAACATCCAGCAGATGCGCACCAAGCCGCAGTTCGTGAAGATCACCTCATCCGGCATGAGTGAAAGTCACGTCCATGACGTCAGCATTACCAAGGAAGCGCCGAACTACCGCATGAGCTGATTGAACGAACACGCCGCCCGGGCTCGTACCAGGCGGCGTTGTTGTTTCGGCGCCGGCCACAGCGCTGCAGCATGCAGGAACCCTCTCAAGACCACTTTTCAGACGACAGGCCATGACCACCAAAAACATTCACAGCCAGAAAATTCTCATTCTGGACTTCGGTTCCCAATACACTCAATTGATTGCGCGCCGCGTGCGCGAACTGGGTGTCTATTGCGAAATATGGGCCTGGGACAACGCCAGTGCTGACGACATCAAGGGCTTCAACGCCCGGGGCATCATCCTCTCCGGTTCACCGGAAAGCACGACCGAGGCCGATTCGCCCCGCGCGCCGGCGTTCCTGTTTGAAGGCGACCTGCCACTGCTGGGCATCTGTTACGGCATGCAGACCATGGCCATGCAGATGGGCGGCAAGGTGGAAGCGTCGGACAAGGCCGAGTTTGGCTACGCCGAAGTGACACTGCCCAACGCCTCACAGCTCTTCGATGGCATCGAAGACCGCATCAGCGACAGCGGCACCCCGATCCTCGACGTGTGGATGAGCCACGGCGACAAGGTTGTCACACTGCCGCCGGACTTCATCATCGCCGCCGCCACCGAGACAGCGCCCATCGCCGCGATGTGCCACGTCCGCAAGCCATTCTTCGGCATCCAGTTTCACCCGGAAGTCACGCACACCTCCCAGGGCCTGCGCATTCTAGAACGCTTTGTGCGCACGATCTGCGGCTGCGAAGCACTGTGGACATCGGCCAACATCATCGAAGACGCCATTGCGCGTGTGCGTGCCCAGGTGGGCAGTGACCACGTGTTGCTGGGGCTTTCCGGTGGCGTGGATTCCTCAGTGGTCGCGGCATTGCTGCACAAGGCCATCGGTGATCAGCTGACCTGCGTGTTCGTGGACAATGGCCTGCTGCGTCTGAACGAAGGCGAGCAGGTGATGGCCACGTTTGCGAAGAACATGGGCGTGAAAGTCATCCGCGCCGACGCCGAGGAAAAATTCCTGGGTGCCCTGGCAGGGGTCAGCGACCCCGAGAAGAAGCGCAAGGCCATCGGCAATACCTTCATCGAAGTGTTCGATGAAGAAGCCGCGAAGATTCACAACGTGCAGTGGCTGGCCCAGGGCACCATCTATCCGGACGTGATCGAGTCCGCCGGTTCCAAAACCGGCAAGGCGCATGTGATCAAGTCGCACCACAATGTGGGCGGCCTGCCCGAAGACATGAAGCTGGGCCTCGTGGAACCTTTGCGTGAACTGTTCAAGGACGAAGTGCGCAAGATTGGTCTGGAACTGGGCCTGCCCTACGACATGGTCTACCGCCACCCGTTCCCCGGCCCCGGCCTGGGCGTGCGCATCCTGGGCGAAGTGAAGAAGGAATACTGCGACGTGCTGCGCCGCGCCGATGCCATCTTCATCGAAGAGCTGCACCGCGCCGGCTGGTACCACAAGACCAGCCAGGCCTTCGCCGTGTTCCTGCCGGTCAAATCGGTGGGCGTGGTGGGCGATGCGCG
>CAYWMC010000348.1:0-2701 GCA_964459345.1 uncultured Klebsiella sp.
GCGTCATCTGATCCATTCCTGTCTCGTTGCAACAATCGCCTTTCCCGTGCTTGTCCATGCACAGGCCGCCACTGATCCTGAAGTCGAGGAAGTGGTTGTTACCGGGTCTTACATCCGCAACAGTGCCTTCGCGCAGAATTCGCCCGTGGCCACGATCAATCAGGATGAGCTCTATCAGTCCGGAGCGCCGAGCATGGCGAACTACATCCGAGACTTGAGCTTTACGCAGAACACCAATGTTGTACTGAACGTTCTTGGTGGCAATGATGGCAATCAGAGCAGCACGGGCACGACGTTCAATCTGCGCGGCCTGGGCGAGAACAGTACGCTGAGCATGGTGGACGGCCTGCGCAGCATTGACAACTCCGTGACCGCCATGATTCCAGACATCGCCATCGCCCGCGTCGAGATCGTGCTCGATGGCGGCTCGGCATTGTATGGTTCAGATGCCGTGGCTGGTGTGGTGAACATGATTCCCATCAAGCAGTTCGATGGCTTGCGCGTGCGTGCCTATTACCAGACGCCGGAAGAGGGCGGCATGGAAGAGGGCAATGTGGCATTGCTCTGGGGCAAGAGTTTCGACAACGGCATCAACTACGTGGGCGCGTTCGATGCCCGCAAGCGCACCCGACTGGGTTATTACGAACGACCGCGGGAATGGGAGATGGCCGACGGCTCTTCCGGCTCCGGCAATCCGGGCACCTATCGACGGGTGACAGGCGCAACTCCGCAACTGGGCGGACTGCACGGCGGACGCTCCCTGGGTGGCAATCTGCCCGATCCGAGTTGCGGGACTTTCAACCAGGGCCTTGAGGATCGCACCAAACGCGGCTCTCTTCCCAGTGGGGTCATTACAGGCACTGGCGCCAACAGAACGTGCTGGTACAACTACACCCATACCTATCCCTATGCGACAGGCATGAGCGAGTACAACCTGTATCAGAACCTGACCTGGGAAGCCACGGACTTTCTGCGCTTCGAACTCACCGCAAATCTGAACTACCTGATGAACGAAGGTTCCAAAGGGGTGGTCACCGCCCTGAATCCGAACAACCGCAACGTTCTGTTCATTCCGGCCAGTCATCCCGCCAATACCTTCGGCTTCGATGTCACGCCGTGGCTGTGGCGCCCGTCGTCCGGTCTGGGTGTGACGCCTCCCGGAATCAGCGAGTTCGGCGAAACGTCAGGGGGCACACTGACCGATTCGAACCGCATCAAGCTGGGAACAAGCTTTGATCTGACCGATACCTGGTCGGGGTATGCCTATTACTCCACGCAGGAACGTGCTTCACGCTCGCGCACAGAAGTCGGCACGCTGCATCTGTCCAAGTTGCAGCTTGCCTTGATGGGGCAGGGCGGTCCTGGCGGCAATCAATGGTTCAATCCCTTCGGCAGTTCCGATCCGCGTTCCCCCTTGTACAGAGAAGGCGTCACCAACAACACACGGGAGATGCTGGATTGGATGTATGAGCCGATCAAGCTGACAGGCAGCCGTGATTACCTGGATATCGCCGAGTTCACCATTACGGGTGAGCTGTTCGATCTGCCCGCTGGCGCAGTTGCAATGGCAACGGGCTACCAGTGGCGCGACACGGTCAATGACGAGTTCGCCAATCCCTTGTCGAACGTCGGTCTGAACTACAACGTGGACATCACGACCCCTGTACGCAAGGACGCGCAGTATTTCAGCCAGGTCAGGGCAGTGTTCCTCGAAGTGGAAGTGCCCATTCTGGAATCATTGTCTATGCAGACTGCTGTGCGCCATGAGGAGTTCACGGACTTCGGCCTGAAGGCCACGACGCCAAAAGTGGCACTGCGCTGGGAAGCCCTGGATGGGCTGGCACTGCGCGCATCCTGGGGAGAGAGCTTCCTGGCTCCCACTCCGGTGCAGGGGCGGCCGTTCATCCCGAACGAGCTGTGTGGCGAAGCGTTCTCAGGAAATGATCCGTTCTATAACGCTTCCCTGATCGGTTCCTCTACCTGCACGGCCGGCAATCCCAATCTGCGGCCGGAGACTTCCACTATCCGCAACCTTGGGTTCACCTATGAGGCGATAGAGAATCTCAGCATCAGCATGGACTACCAGAATGTGAAGTACATCGACAGGATCCGGACGCTGGACGATACGGACACGGTGTACGACCAGTTCCGGGTATTCCTGGCGTCCACTGGCCGCAGCGCTGACACATACAATCCCGCCAATGCTGCCGACCGGGCAGCGGCAACGGCGTACCTGCGCTCCATCGCCGGACCAGGGAATTCTGTGCAGAGGGATCCTCTGGACATGTCGGTAGACACAATCTATCGGCAAGCCCAGAACGTTGCGTCAGTGTTCATCGATCTGGTAGATGCGAAGGCGCGCTATACCTATGACGCGGGAAACCTGGGGACCTTCACCACTACGCTGGAGGCAAGTTACTACCTGAACTACTCCTACATTGACAACGTCGGCATCGAGATCGAAGGGCTGGGCAAGCAGAACGCGGACACAGCCATTCTGCCGCCATTGCCGAAGGTCAAGGGCAGTTTGCGTCTGGGGTGGTACAACGGCAATCACAGCGCCGGGCTGTCGGCGAACTATCGCCACAGCGTGCTCTTCGACGACCGTCCTGTGGACCGCTACGGCGATGGGTGGATCGCCATGACCGACCGTACGATTGAAGCGGAAACCATCACCAGTGCTCAATATGCCTATGTCTTC
>CAYWMC010000349.1:0-2674 GCA_964459345.1 uncultured Klebsiella sp.
GCGCCAGCACGCGGTCTTCGCTCATTCTGATCGCCGTGAAGAACGCGAAACCCCACGCCACGCTGAGCACTGCAACACAAATCGCAAAGGCAATGGCCACACGCTGACGCAAACTGTGTCGGTACATCACTGGGTATCCTCTGCAATGCGATACCCGATGCGATGCACCGTATGAATCAGCGGACTGTCGAACGGCCTGTCGACAGCCTGCCGCAGTTTGTACAGGTGCGAGCGCAGCGCATCCCCATCGGGCTGCTCGTCGGCCCACAGCAGCGTCTCAAGATCACCGCGCGCCACAACAGACGGCGCCTCTTCCATCAGTCGCTGCAGTATCTTCATGCCGGCGGGGTTGAGATCAACGCGTCGCCCTGCGCGATGCACTTGCAGCGTGGCCCTGTTCATCGTCAGGTCCCCCACAGTCAACAGGTTGTCCGTGTTTCGGCGACTACGGTTGCAGAGCGCCTGCAGTCGCGCGTGCAGCTCCTGCAGGGCGAAGGGTTTCACAAGGTAGTCGTCGGCACCCGCCTTGAAGCCCTTGAGCTTGTCTTCAAGCGTGTCTCGCGCTGTCAGCATCAGCACGGGCGTTTCAATATTGGCATCGGCTCGCAGCTTCTGGCAGAAACTCAGGCCATCCATGCCGGGAAGCATCAGGTCCAGCACGATCACGTCGAACGGACTCGTCAGTGCCAGGTGCATCGCGCTGATGCCGTCATAGGCAAAATCCAGAATGAAGCGATGCTTTTCAAGATACGTGGCAATGTTCTCGCAAATGTCACGGTTGTCTTCGACAATCAACGCTCTAATCGGCGCCGCACCAAGTGCGAGTCCCATCTGCTGCCCTCCTTGTCAGGCACGGTTTCTCGTCTTCACCGATGGTGATGATGTCTTCCCGCACGGGGAAACTGGACGCGGGCGAACCAGCGGGCACGAGATCAGGAAACGCTTCCCCTTCTGAACTGATCTTGTCGCTTGTGCGGTAGTACACCTTGTTGGTCCACACCGCGTTTTCGCCGAGCAATGATCGCAATGTGAATCCATACAGATCACTGTCCTGTTTGAAATCCAGCAGCGCAGCATCCTGGAAGTTGGGCGACTCGAACACGTGGGTCACGCCGCGCGTGTAGTCTTCGCTGGTATCCATCAACAGCACTTCGAGCGTGTTGTTCTGGTCGATGGGGATGACCGACTTCACGATGAGGTCACTCAGCACAGGCTCGCCAATGTCCAGCTCTTCGATATCTTCAAAGAAGGCGCCGAAATCCAGCTTCCGGGCGGAAACGAGCAGTGTGGAGTTTTCCGTGATGCCGGCAGGGCCGTCGTAACCCACCTCTGTGCCCGCCAGGTCGAGACGCAGACTTGCCGAGGGGCTTGGGTTGCCTTCCGCGACTTCCAGTTTCAGCAGCGATGCAGCCCGGCCGCCATAGGCCGGCCCCCACCCACCCGGTGAGAACTCTGCACCACCGATCACATTGGGCGCGAAGATCGAGAAGCGGCCGCCGCCACCAATATCTTCGTCTTCTCCCAGCGTCGCATCGAAATGCACCACTTTGTCGAAGGGGAAGTCATCAACGAACAGCAGATTGTCTCGCGGGCCACGGCCGCGCACGCTGAAGCTGGCGAACTCCCCCGTGGAGGCCAGGCCAGGCAAACCGTCCAGCGAAAGCAGCGGATCTGCACCGCCGCCAACAGCACTGCGCAATGCATCTCTGTCGAGATAGGTGCTGGACGCTGAAGCAAAGGTATCCGCCTGCCGTGCGCGCACCATCACTTCCTCAATTGCCTGCTGCCCAAGTTCGAATTCAATCTGGATATTCTTGCGCGTCTCCACGCGGATGCTGGGCTCGTAGGACGTCGCGAACCCGCCCTTGGCGACACTCACCGTGTAGAGGCCAGGGTCAAGCTGCTCCACGACGCTGCGACCTTGGGTGTCGGTTTCGACAGAGCGTGTGGCGTTGGTGTCCCGCTCTGTGAGGGTGATCTGCGCGTCCGGGAGTGGTCGGTCAGTAATCTGATCCCTGACAATGACAGTCAGGGCACCTGGCGCCTCTGCTGCGTGAGTAACGGTTGGAAATCCAATCTGGAGCGCCAGCAGAGTCAACCACGATAAATGTCTCAAGTGCCTGCGCATACTGCTCAAATGCCTGCTCATAGTGTTCTTCCTCCAGGAATCAGCCGAATTGGTTGATGGAACGCCGGGAGCTTAGCAACGCGGATGTCACCGAAATGTCGCCGCAATGTGAAATGGCCATGGCAGGATGCTTGATGGAGCACCTGCCCCGTTCTGAGGAATCCCGATCACCCGATACTTAATCCGTTCCAGCAAGCCCTGCGTACCCCCCCCACGTGGCGCAATCAGTCGCCACACATCAACACTTGCGGAGCGAAATACAGATGAAAAAGTTCATAGGCTTGCTGGCGGTACTTTGCATACAGGCGCCATTCGTGCAGACAGCCCTGGCACAGGATGTAAAGACAGCCCTGGTGCCCCTGCCCTCTATCGACGACTTCACGAAAGGGAATGATGGCTTCAGCTTCGGGCTGGGCCTGGGCGTTGAATACGAAACTGCCTACGAGGGCTCGGATGAGTTCGGCTTCGAAGCCAGTCCCGCGGGCGCAGCACAATGGCGCAGAGGCGATGACATTTTCTACTTTGCGGGCGAGGCCCTGGGCTGGC
>CAYWMC010000350.1:0-2659 GCA_964459345.1 uncultured Klebsiella sp.
CTACTCCTACTCCTACTCCGACGCCGACGCCGACACCTACTCCGACGCCGACGCCAACACCTACTCCAACGCCGACGCCGACGCCTGAACCAGAGCCCGAGCCCGAGCCGACTCCAACGCCGACTCCAACGCCGACGCCGACGCCAGTGGACTTGACCCCTGCCATTTCCAGTTCGGAACAAACCCTACTGAGCGCCAGTGGCAGAGCAGGCCTGGCCTTGACGCACTCATTGCAGGCACGCTCTGGCCAAGCCTCAGACTTTTCGGCGGCCACTGGAATACTGTTTGGGAATTCACCAGACAATGTCTACGTAAGACTGGGCAATGCAACCAATTCGGTCCAGCAGAATGCCCCCATTCAGGGACTCGACGTGCAATGGGGTCTGTGGAGCAGCAATGCGGGCTCACCGGCGTACTGGCAAACGCTGGACGGCAATACGGAAGGCCTGCTCAATCAACTGATCCTCGTCTCTGCACCTGTCTCCGGAGCATCGGTTAGAAACAACTTGCGCGGAAATATAGACTTTAGCAGCACTGGCAGTTTCATCGCCCACCGCAATTCCAGCGGAGCGAGCGTTCAAAGCATTACAGGGAGTTTCGTCCTGGATGTCGACAACGGCCTCGTCAACAACGGCGAGCTACGTTTGTGCCTGGGGGCAGCCGATTGCACTGACAACGCTTTGACCTGGGAGCAATGGGATGTCGATTTCTCAGGATCACTGATTGATGGCAAGTTCAACAATGCCAGCATTTCCGGTGATATTGCGAACCACGAGGCTTCAGCCCCGGGGGGCAGCGGCTATGCACTCAGCAATCGCTACATCAGTGGCAGTCTGAACGGCCTGCTCACAGGCAATTCCGCGGAAGGCTTTGTTACAGGTTTCAAATTGTATGAGACGGGAGTCACCACCAACAGCATCATCGGCTCGACAATTTTCAAGGCAGCGCCCGCAATATCGACATCCGAGAGCAATGCGCTGACCCGCGAAGGCTTTGCGATCGTGGCAAAGAATTCCACTGCCACAAACATGGGCATTCATATGGGGAATACTTCGGACTTGTTCACGGCGGGACCGCAAGGAGATGTTCTGGTCTACGGCAGCAGCCCGGGTTTCGTTCTGAGCAGTGCCGGGGTCAGCGGTACCGAAACTCCAAACCCTCTTGACTACAATTTCCGCTGGGGGCACTGGACAAGCACCGCTAGCGAGCCTCTGAAGTATCACCCCAACCTCAGCAACAAAGGCATCTACAATGACATCGTCGGTGAAGTCATCGTAGTATCCCTGCAGCCATCCTTAACAGGCGACCTCGCGGGCACACATTCGTTTACCGCAGACAACAAATTCCTGCTGACAGGCGCCAACACGAGTGGAGCCACACTTAGCAGCAGTTTCACGATCAATTTCGTCACCGGTGCCCTGAGCAATGGCCAGCTGACACTGCAACTGAGCAATGAGACCTGGACCGCCAACACATTCACCGGCACCGTCACACAGGGCAAGCTGGCGCCCCTGAATCTGACAGGTACGGTCCAGAACAACAGTGCCGAGACGTCCAATCCTTTCACTGGCAGTTTTGCCGGACGCATGACCGGCAGCACAAACCTGGGGTTTCTGGCAGGCTTTGATCTGATAGAAACCGGCGGTTCTCTTGCGCGATCCGGGGCGGCGCTGCTCCTGGGCAGCCCTGCGACACCGGTACTCAGTGCCACAGACTATGAATTCCTCCATGCCGATCGCTTCGGCTTTGTTCTCGGTCGTGCATTCGCTGCCGCCAGCCCGAATACTCCGCTGGCTGTATATGGCAAGGTGAAAGTCAACGACGGGGACGGCAATTCCTCACTCGCCGGAGTCACGGAAACTCTGGTGAGCAGCACCGCCAGCAACCCATTGTCGACCAACACTTCCCCTGCCTATATTTACAAGCGTCACGATGCGGAAGTTGTGCTTCCCGTCAGCACAAATGTTGCCATGACCGGTGTGAACTGGGGCAAGTGGGACGCTTCCGGCGTCAACAATTACAGACTCTTCACCAACTATGCCGACAACACACAATATGTTGGCGGCAGTGACGACCTGCTGTTCGTCAACTTCGTTCCTACAAGCCAGGCGCAACTGCCCACCACTGGCACACGCACCTATCTCGGCCCGGACACGTCCACGTTTGGCGCAGTCACCCACTACCTGGAACAAGGCAGTTTCCCGCTATGGCGCCTGAAGTCTGCGTTCGACATCGATTTCAGTACCGGCAATGTTCTGAATGGCATCGTAGCGATGTGTGTTCGCGGGACAAGCTGTGGCAGCGGCTCAGAAGACTGGGAGTTCGAGTACACAGGCTCGTTTGTACAGGGCATTCTGACGTCCTTCACCATTAGCAATACGCGCATTGACAACACGAGCACCGCCTTGACGGCCAGCCTCGTGGGCGGCTTCAGTGGGGCGTTCAGTGACACCAATGACCAGACTTACGTAGGCGGCGTTCACGTCTACAAGAACAGCGCTCCCGGCGATTATCTTCGTGCCGCATATCTTCTTGGGGTCGGCGACTATTTGAGTGCCGATGAGATCATCGGCTTCAATATTGGTGAGTATGGCATGCTTGCAACCGCTGAAGGCGCAAGCACAAGGCCTTGCCGCCATCACCTTCCACGGCTGGCTCA
>CAYWMC010000351.1:0-2654 GCA_964459345.1 uncultured Klebsiella sp.
GGCGCCCAGGTAACCCACTACCAGCAACGCCCTCCACTGCTCTGTCAGCACGATTCTTTCACTGATCAACACATACAACACGCCAATGGCGCAGGAGCCGAGCACGTTCACAAGCAGCGTACCCCAGGGAAAGCGCATGCCGCCCTGGGCACTGACCCAGAGCATCAGCCAGTAGCGTGACACAGCGCCAAGAGCACCGCCTGCGGCTACGGCGAGAGAATACACCATCATTCCGACTTCCTGTGTTGGGCATCGCCCGGGTAGCGCTGGCGTGGACTCAGGCGGTCACGCTCGCGCAATGCCTCCAGTTTCTCGCGGATCTTCAGCTCAAGGCCGTTTTCAGTGGGGAAATAATAACGGGTATCCTGCAGCTGCGGCGGAAAATAATTTTCTCCCGCCGCGTAGCCCCCCGGTTCATCATGGCTGTAGCGGTACTCGACACCGTAATCGAGGGACTTCAGCAAGGCCGTCGGCGCATTGCGCAGATGGGCCGGTACCTCCAGTGATGGCCCGCTCTGAACCTCTGCCCGCGCCTGATTGAAGGCGGTATACACGGCGTTGCTCTTGGGTGCACAGGCCAGATAGAGCGCGGCCTGGGCAATGACAAGCTCGCCTTCCGGACTGCCAAGCCGTGTCTGGGCGTCCCACGCCTGCAAGGCCAGTTGCAGAGCCCGCGGATCGGCATTGCCGATATCCTCGCTGGCCATGCGCACCAGTCGGCGCGCGATGTACAGGGGATCACACCCCCCATCCAGCATGCGCACCAGCCAGTACAGGGCGGCATCGGGACTGGACCCGCGCACTGCCTTGTGGAGAGCGGAAATCTGCTCGTAGAAGACATCCCCACCCTTGTCGAAACGCCGCGCGCTGCCCTGCAGCACAAGCTCCACGACGGACAGGTCGATGCTGTGCAAGCCCGCCTGCTCCGGTGCCAGATCGACAGCAATTTCCAGCAGATTCAGCACGCGCCGGGCATCACCGTCCGCTGCCGCAGCCAAGCGCTGCGCGGCGGCTGGAGCAAGGGCTATGGTCTTGTCGCCAAGGCCGCGCAGGGGATCACGCAGCGCCTGTTCGATGACACGCAGCAGGTCGGCATCCTCCAGAGAGCGCAGCAGGTAGACACGGGCGCGGGAGAGCAAGGCATTGTTCAGTTCAAAGGAAGGATTCTCGGTGGTAGCACCCACGAAGATCAGCGTGCCATCTTCCACATGGGGCAGAAACGCATCCTGCTGGCTCTTGTTGAAGCGGTGCACTTCATCGACAAACAGCACAGTGCCAAGGCCATTGACGCGCTTGCGAGTCTCGGCACGCTCGACAGCGGCACGAATGTCCTTGACGCCTGCCAGCACTGCAGAAAGGCTCTCGAAGTGTCCGCCACTGGATTGCGCCAGCATGCGGGCCAGGGATGTCTTGCCGACGCCGGGGGGGCCCCACAGAATCATGGAGTGCGGCAGTCCGCGCCGGATCGCCTCCCCCAGCGGCTTGCCGGCGGCCAGCAGATGCTCCTGGCCTATGAAGTCGTCGAGATGTCGGGGACGCATGCGGGCAGCCAGGGGCTGGTTTGCCAGATTCGCCACGCGCGCAGTGGATGGCTCCACGCTCTCGTCCTCGGCAAACAGCGACTCTGTCACTCCAGTAGTCATGATCGTCCTCAGGGTGTCGCGCGATTGTCCAGCACTTCGATGTCTTCCGGGGCGGTGAAGACGAATACTTCGTCAGCCAGAGGCTCATCGAGAATATGCTCGAAGAACTCCCAGAACGTGCGCTGACCGTTGCCGTTGTCGACATGAATGGAGTCGAGACGGCCATCCCGGAAGTACAGCGTCACCCGCTCATACAGGCTGGCGGGGTCAACGGGTTCGAGCACAAATTCCCAGGCCGAGCCATTGCCGATGTCACCACCGGTGATGAAGTAGTCAGCTTCAATTTCGTCCATCCTGCCGCTCAGCAACTGGGCCGCCAGCTCGGAGCGCTCGGACTCCCAGTCCTCTATCGTGACCTGCAACAGATCCGGCTGGAAATTCCAGAGGGTGGTGCCGTCGGTGACGATGAGCTCGGGAAAAGGCTCGAGCGTCTCCCAGTAGAATCCGTCAGGACGCTTGAGCTTGAACTTGATCAGGCTCTCTTCCAGCACGCCGCCGGTGGACTCGACGATCAGCTGGCGAACATCGGCCTGAAACGTCTGAATGCCGCTGAGCAGTCCATCCAGTTGCGCGGCAGCCTCGTCCTGGGCATGTACCGCGCTGACAGTGGAAAACTGAAGAAGCAGCAGCACGCCGAGACTGTGCAGGAAAGACTTTTGCTTGGGATACATGTGTGAATTCCTGACTAACGTGGAGGCGGCGGTGCGATGACTTCGCGACTGCCATTGCTGCTCATGGCGGAGACGACTCCTGCAGATTCCATGGCTTCGATCATGCGTGCGGCACGGTTGTAGCCTATCCGCAGCTTGCGCTGCACGGCCGAAATGGAGGCCTTGCGGGACTCCGTCACGAATGCCACGGCTTCGTCATAAAGCGCGTCATCCTCTTCGCCGCCCTCTCCATCTTCATCGCTTCCTCCGCCGCCGTAGTCGCGCTCGTCTGCGCCTTGCGTGATCTCGTCGATGTAGACAGGTTCACCGCGGGACTTCCAGTCTGCCACCACACGGTGCA
>CAYWMC010000352.1:0-2651 GCA_964459345.1 uncultured Klebsiella sp.
TCCCCAAAAGCACCGCCAGACCTCGCAACAAAACTCATATCCCATTGAATAACAAACAGTTAATCAAGACTTTTCAGGGTTGGCATGATACTGGCTTTAGCTCCTCCGCAGGCATCAATCAGGATGCTCGCTGCAATTGTCTGCCGCTTTTGCAGACTCAGGGACCCAGGAGCTCAACACAATGGCTACGCCACTGCAAACCTCGAACACAATCGACTTCAACAGCGCCAGAATCAGTCTGACCAAGCCTCAGATCACGCCAAACGAAGTCGCGCGCGAGAATTACAGCGAACGCCGCTATCGCATGGCCGCCAGCCTGCAGACCACGCTGGACATCGAGCAACTGCTGCAGCTGTTCCTGGCGGAGCTCAAGCCAAGTGTGGAACTCGACGGTCTTCAGTACATCAATGAAACGCAGCAACTGCAGATCGTGTCCGGCCGCAAGGCCTCGCACAGCTGCGGTTATCGTCTGATTACTGCCAACGATCACCTCGGCGAAATAGTCTTCTATCGCAACACCCGCTTCTCTGACCAGAATCTGCAGGCCATCGAAGTCATGCTCAGCGCGCTCATCTGTCCGCTGCGCAATGCACTGACCTACCGCGACGCCCTGATGGCTTCGCTGACCGACCCGCTTACAGGTGCCGGCAACCGCATCGCCATGGACCACGCGCTGGAGCGTGAACTCAATCTGGCGCGCCGCTTCAAGCAGCCGATGTCGCTGCTGGTGCTGGATATCGACAAATTCAAGCAGATCAACGACTCGCTCGGGCACAGCGCCGGCGATGCCGTGCTGCGCCAGATCGTCAGCACTGTCGTTCGCATCAACCGCAATACCGACCTGACGTTCCGTTACGGTGGCGATGAACTGGTGGTATTGCTCAACCGCACCAATGCTGAAGGCGCCCTGGTAATTGCCGAGCGGCTGCGCAAGGCAATCGAAGGTCTGGAAATCATTGCCGGCGAAGAAAGCATTGCCACGACTGTCAGCATCGGCGTGACATCCTTCGTCAATCAGGATACCGCCGAGAGCATGTTCAATCGTGCAGACAAGGCGCTGTATCTGATCAAGAGTGCTGGCGGCAACAAGGCCATCGGACTCTGACACTCGAACTCAAACCAGAAGAAAGCTATCAAGGGGTAAATCATGGTCGTCTCTGTAAGTGCAAATCTGCATTCCGAGGCCAGTACCGACAAAACCAGAGCCATCATTCAGACGGATGCATTCAGCGGCGATAAACTCGACCTGAAGATTCAGCTGGGGGAAGTGCTGCAGACATCGCTGGACCTGCACTTGTTGCTGAAACTCTTTCTGGAGAAAGTCAGCACCGTGGTACGTCTGGACGGCATTCATTACTCGAATGAAGATCTGGGTATCGAAGCATCCATCGCCAAGCAGGCGACACACAGCTGCGGCTACCGTCTCATCACCAACGAAGACAAACTGGGTGAAGTGATCTTCAAGCGCGGCAAGAAGTTCACGGAAAAGGAACTGAGCATTCTCGAAACCCTGCTCTCCACCCTGATCTATCCGCTGCGCAATGCGCTGCGTTTCAGTGTGGCGGTGCGCGGTGCGTTCACAGATCCTCTGACCGGCGCCGGCAATCGCCGCAACCTGCAGGCTACTCTGGACAGAGAGATCGACCTGGCCAAGCGACACAATCAGCCACTCAGCGTGCTGATGGTGGAAATCGACGGTTTCCGCAAGCTCCACGATCAGCACGGCCTGGGCAATGCCGAACGCATCCTGCGCGAGCTGGCTGGCAATCTCAGCCAGTGGTCGAGGTCCACGGATGCGGTGTTCCGCAGCGATGGCGATCAGTTCATGCTGATTCTGAGCAATACCGACAAGGTGGGTGCCAACGTGATTGCCCGGCGCATTCTGGAAGGCACCGCTGGCATGCATACTGTTGCCAGCGACAAGACGGCAGCGGCTGTTGAAACGCTGTCACTCAGTCAGGGACTGGCAGTAATGACCGGCACGGACTCCAGCAGCAGCCTGCTGGAACGTGCGGGCAAGGCACTCACCAGCGCGAAAAAGCGCGGCGGCAACCTGGTGCACAACTGAGCTGCCTCAGCGTCGCACAGGCGCCAGCTTGCGCGGCTTGGCATTCATGGGCAGGTTGACGGCTTTGTACAACAGGCTCATTTCCTCACGGGGCAGTTCGTAGAACTCGCCCCGTGTGACTTTGCTGGGGATGAAGATCGGACCGTAACGAACGCGCTTCAATCGGCTGACCCGAATGCCCTGGGATTCCCACAGCTTGCGTACTTCACGATTGCGCCCTTCCATCAGTACGACGTGATACCAGCGATTGACGCCTTCTCCTGCGAAGTACTGTATGTCGGTAAACCGGCACAGATGCTCATCAATCATGACGCCCTTGAGCAGATTCCTGATGACCTCATCGGACACATCCCCCATCACCCGCACGGCGTACTCGCGGTCGATATTGGATGAAGGATGCATGAGCCGGTTGGCCAGTTCGCCGTCGGTGGTGAACAGCAGCAGGCCGCTGGTATTGATGTCCAGGCGGCCGATGGCCACCCAGCGGCCATGGGTGATCTTCGGCAGCTTGTCGAACACTGAGGGTCGCCCTTCCGGGTCCTTGCGTGAGCAGATCTCGTCTTCGGGCTTGTTGTAGAGAAGT
>CAYWMC010000353.1:0-2647 GCA_964459345.1 uncultured Klebsiella sp.
CTTGGACTGCACCATGAACGACAGGCGCGTCGGGATATTGGCCTTGATCAGACCGGTGAGTACGTCCACCGACGGCCGCTGAGTCGCGAGAATCAGATGGATGCCGGCCGCGCGGGCTTTCTGCGCGATACGGGCGATCAGCTCCTCCACCTTCTTGCCGACGACCATCATCATGTCCGCCAGCTCGTCGACGACGACAACGATGACTGGCAGCGACTCCAGGACCGGCGGTTGCTGCTCTTCGATCAGCTGCATCGGGTCGGGGCGCCACAACGGGTCCAGAATGGGCTGTCCGGCCTTGGCCGAATCGGTGACCTTCTTGTTGTATCCCGCCAGGTTACGCACACCAAGCGCGGACATCAGCTTGTAGCGGCGTTCCATTTCAGCCACACACCAGCGCAGCGCATTGGCCGCATCCTTCATGTCGGTGACCACCGGCGTCAGCAGATGCGGGATGCCGTCATACACTGACAACTCCAGCATCTTCGGGTCGATCATGATCATCCGCACATCCTGCGGCGTCGACTTGAAGAGCAGACTCAGAATCATGGCGTTGATACCTACCGACTTGCCGGAGCCAGTAGTACCTGCCACAAGCAGGTGCGGCATTTTCGCCAGATCCACAATCACTGGCTTGCCAACAATGTCATGACCCAGAGCCATGCTCACGGGCGAGCCGGACTTGTCGAAATCTGGCGAAGCCAGCACCTGACTCAGCATGATCATCTCGCGATGCTCATTGGGAATCTCGATGCCTATCACAGTCTTGCCCGGAATGACTTCCACCACGCGCACGCTGACCAGTGCCAGAGACCGCGCAAGATCCTTGCCAAGGCCGGTGATGCGGCTGGCCTTGATGCCTGGCGCTGGCTGCACTTCAAAACGCGTGATTACCGGTCCGGGATTCACGGCCGTCACCTGAATCTCGATACCGAAATCGTTGAGCTTGAGTTCGAGCAGCCGGGACATGGCCTCCAGAGAATCCTTGGAGTAACCCGCCTTGGCATTGCCTGTCCACTCATCCAGCAGCGAGATGGCGGGAAGATCGCCCGGATTGGGCGCTGTGAAAAGGCGCCCCTGCCGCTCCTTCTCCACCCGGGCACTCTTCACAACCGGGGTCTTGGGAGCCGCGGTGATAGTCGGAGGAACACGGGTTTTTTCCTTTTCGATATAGACATCCAGAGCGCGTTTGCGGGTCTCCAGTATCTGCCGGGTGTCGCTCTGCTCCTTCTGCTTTTCCAGCCAGCCCCCCAGAGAGCGGCGCACAAGGCCGAACAGCGCCAGTGTCAGGAAGCCAGTCTGATCGACCACGCGCAACCAGGAAATCTCGACAGCGATCGTCAGCCCCAGCAGGAAGATCGCGAAGTACAGCAAGGTACTGCCAATGACAGCGAATACCGGCACGGTCACATCGACCATCATGGAGCCAATCACGCCGCCAGCCAGCCAGGGCAGATTCTGGTCGATCTCGAAATGCATGGTGGCCAGTGCACACGCCCCTATCGCCAGCAACACAATGCCAGTGACTTTCAGGGAGAACATGGGCCAGGAGAAGGTTTCCTCAGGTTCCAGCGGCTGACGCAGCAGAGCGATGGCCTTCAACCCCAGGGCGAGAGGAAACAGATAGGCGAAATAGCCGAACAGCTGGAAGAGCAGGTCGGCGATCCATGCGCCAATGTAACCCACGGCGTTGTTGACCTCGTCACCCGAGCCGGTGGTTGTGAAGCCGGGATCGGTCGCCGAGTAGCTGATCAGAGCGATGAACAGAAACAGCCCGGCCAGAAAACTCAGGATGAGGGTGCCTTCGCGAACGATGCGCTGCGCCACAGAACTAAGCTGCTGTTCTTTATCGACTTTCTTGTTTGATTTATTTTTCAAACTTTTCAGACACCTGCAAATTGATGTTGCATCAAATTCTAGATTTTTACGGGCGCTATGATAATCAATTTTCCCTCTGCCGCAAACCGCAGATCCGCCGGCCCTGCTGACTCTCTCAGGGAGAAAAATTGCATGAGCAAGGCGTACTTATCCACTAGAATAGCCGCCAGTTGTCCGGGCGGCCTTTCATTCAAGGATTCGCGGCCCCATCTACGACATACGCACCCCGAGAGCATACAGGAATCAGCCACTCATGAGCGAAGTACAGCACCACCGTTTGATCATTCTCGGCTCTGGACCAGCAGGCTATACCGCCGCCGTCTACGCAGCCCGCGCCAACCTCAAGCCCGTGGTCATCACCGGCATGATCCAGGGCGGCCAGCTGACCACCACGACAGAAGTCGACAACTGGCCGGGCGACGTCGAGGGCCTGCAGGGGCCGGCGTTGATGGAAAGAATGCGCCTGCATGCCGAACGCTTCGACACACAGATCGTGTTTGACCATATCCAGAAAACCGACCTCAGCAAGGCCCCCTTCACCCTGTGGGGCGATTCCACTGTCTACACCTGTGATGCTCTGATCATCGCCACCGGCGCCTCGGCGCAATACCTGGGGCTGCCCTCCGAACAGGCCTTCATGGGCAAAGGCGTCAGCGCCTGCGCGACCTGTGACGGTTTCTTCTACCGCAACAAGCCGGTCGCCGTCGTGGGTGGTGGCAATACCGCTGTCGAGGAGGCGCTATACCTCTCCAACATCGCCTCCCACGTC
>CAYWMC010000354.1:0-2639 GCA_964459345.1 uncultured Klebsiella sp.
TCAGCTGCATGGGGCCGACACCGCCTTCGCGGTGGCAGACAACGCAGTTGTCCGTGATGATCTGTGCAACGTGGTCGGCGTAAGTCACTTCACCCGAGTCGATTGACAAGGATGACTGTGCCTGCGCTTGACCGGTGAATCCCAACACTGCAAGGACTGCAAAGCCAAGAGCGGCTTTCCCTGAGCGTTGCTTGTTCCAACACTGCTTGATTTTCATGATCCTCTCCTCGTAAATGGGTGAGCAGTCGCCGCAATCTAAAACTCTTGCAGTCGCTTGTCCACTCTTTGATTGCACTATCTGCAACTATTTGTGACGCACAAATAAAAGCCTGATTTCTCAGGCTTTTATTTGTTTTTCTTGCTCTTTTAAACGACTGGGAAAAGTCGGTTACGGAGTCACGGTAACGCGCTGATACAGGTTTGTCCAGCAGCACTGGTCAGCCTCTGTACTGTCGTTTGCATCCCAGTTGTCGACCATCGTGCGCATCATGTACTCACCTGGCTGTGAGAAGGTTGCGATGACGCTGGCAGTGCCACGGCCCTGGCTGAGAAGGGTCTCATCCGGGCCTGCTTGCTGAGCGCCACGTGCAATTGCCAGCTCTGACAATGCGGGTGGTGCTTCGGAAGACGGATGACGCTCGAAAGTCACCTGACCTTCGCCCTGGTGCTTGTACCAGGAAACGCGCAGCGGAATCGGCTTGGCATTGCGTGGGTCAGCCATGTCGCGCACGGAAGGATCTTCTGCATGCACAGTCAGCGTCACAGGCGCGCCTGCTTTCACAGTCAAGGTTTCTTCTGCAACAAGGCCGGTAGGGTCCTGGCCCTGTGGTCCACCTTCAGTGAAGGCAACAAGTGGCGCAACGGAGCCAGCAGGACGCGGCGTCTTGTCCAGGGTATACCCCAGACGACCACGACGACCCGGTACTTTCAGTTCTTCGTGCTGACCAGTCTTGATGTACCACCAGACTTCGCCATCACGCATGGACGCGGGCACAGTCACTGTGAATACGCCTGTGTGACGAGTCGTTTCGAAGCGTGATGGCTGCATGCCATCAAACTCTGCCGGCTCAATGCGATTGTTCGGGCCGACGGGGATCTCGACAGCTTCGGCTGTATTGCGGTTCAGGTATCCGAATGAGTAGCTGATAGAGCCATCTTCGTTCTCATAGGCTCCTTCGAAAATCGGGATTACCGGAAGGCCGACAGGTGCACGCAGCCCCAGAGGGCGCGAGATCGTCGGCAGTTGCTGCGCTTGCACAGGTACGATACTGGCTGCGACGAGGATTGCCCCCACCACGAGACCAAATACAGTCCTAAAGTTCTTTTTCATTAAAGTTTACTCCCATTACCAGTGACATTATTTTTAAGGCTAAATTCAGGCGCCCAATTGAATCAGGAGTTTAGCCTTCCCGCAAGGTCCATCATTTTACTGCTCCGGCCCGTCGTCCTGCCCCCGCAGGAGGTGCCGATCCGGCCGAATTTGCCTGCTTGTCATCCGCGCCCACTCCGTGACGCCGATGCCTGCCTGGCTTTCAAATCAGTGCGACAATCCCTGCTGCACCGAACACTGCTCCATCGTCACCTCTGCGGGCGCTTCGACGGTATTGCCCCAGTGCAGTCTCCACGTTCCGCTCCCACTGCAAGAGCCGGTGAATGTAGCAACTGCGTGGTCTTCAATTCAAACTACCTGCATCACTTTAAACGCTGTTTCCATGATCTGTATCAATACTTCGCTGCATTGCAGCCTTCAAGGATTGCGGCGGCGCCCATACCCCCTGCGGTGCACACGGAGATCAGCCCGCGCGCGCCCGGATCTGCCTCCAGCAACTTGCTCAAGGTGGCGATCAAGCGTGTGCCAGTGGCGGCAAAGGGGTGTCCGACAGCGAGAGAGCTGCCACGCACGTTCAGCCTTGTTCGGTCAATGCTTCCCAGGGGGGCGTCTCTTCCCAGTACCTCGGCACAGTACTGCGCGCTTTCCCATGCCTTCAGAGTGCACAGCACCTGTGCTGCAAAGGCTTCGTGGATCTCATAGTAGTCAAAGTCCTGCAATTGCAGACCGGCACTTTGCAGCAGCTCGCTCACAGCCAGTGTCGGCGCCATCAGCAGGCCCTCTCCGGATACGAAATCCACTGCGGAGGTGCGCGCATGGGTGAGCCAGGCCTGCACTTTCAACCCATGCTTCAGTGCATAGTCTTCGCTGGTCAGAAATACCGCCGATGCACCATCTGTCAGAGGGGTGCTGTTGCCCGCGGTCAGTGTGCCCGCAGCGCTGCGATCGAAGGCAGGTTTCAGTGTGGCCAGTTTGTCCAGTGAGCTG
Source organism: uncultured Klebsiella sp. (assembly GCA_964459345.1). Classification (GTDB taxonomy): domain Bacteria; phylum Pseudomonadota; class Gammaproteobacteria; order Pseudomonadales; family Pseudohongiellaceae; genus UBA5078. The sequence continues at coordinate 2,318 of CAYWMC010000354.1, forward strand.
TCTGCGCGCACATTGTTGTCACGGGCAACCCCTTGGTAGGGCACTACCAGCTGATCAAAAAAGCCATCGGCATACGCTGCTGCGGCCTTCTGATGACTTTCCAGCGCCAGTTGATCCTGCTCCGCACGCGAAATGCCCCAGTGTCTGGCCATGAGTTCACAGTGCTGGCCCATCGACAGCCGGGTTCTTGGTTCGGCATTGCCTGGCGCCTGCGGGCCCAGTTCGGCAAGGCGGAAGCCTTTGCAAGCGCGCAGTCTGCCCTTGATATCCCGCGCCTGACTCAGCTTCACCATGCGGCGGGCAAAGCGTTTCTGAAACACCA
>CAYWMC010000355.1:0-2637 GCA_964459345.1 uncultured Klebsiella sp.
TGGCCAGGTGCAACACATTCTCCACGCCTGCGGCCTGTTCGGCCGCGGCGATGCTGACGGTGCGGCGCGGGTCGACGAAGATGATGCGGCCACGGCCCACGGTCTCGCCCGGAAACCAGGCCTGCTTCTTGGCGACGGTGGCACCCTGCAGGTTGGGAATCCAGTGCACCAGGAAGTAGTTGGTCTGTGTCTCGTAGGGATTGTTGCCAATGGACCACAGCACGTCGGCCACTTCGGCATCTTCGTAGCTGTTGTTCAGTTCGTTGATGCCCATGTCGCGGGTGGCGTGGCATTCGGAATTGTAGGCCGGTCGGTTGTGAATGCGGACCATGGAGGTGCCCAGGCCCGTGAAGATCAGCTTGCCGGTGGCCCAGGTGTTCTCGTAGCCGCCGCCGGCGCCGCCGTGGTCGAACAGGTTGAACATCAGCGCGTCGGGGCCGTCCTCGTCCAGGATGCGTTTGCTCAGGCCCGCGTACAGGGCCATCGCTTCGTCCCAGCCGGCAGGGCGCCAGTTGGCACCGCTGTAGAGCAGAGGGGAACTCAGGCGGCTGGCCGACACGCCGCTGCCATTGGCAATCAGGCTGGCCATCATGCCGCCACGGGTCGAGGCCTGGCCCTGGTTCACCACGCAGTCCTTGTCGGGCACGATCATCACGTGCCAGTCCTTGCCGTCCTTGTCACGCAGACTGTTGACCATGGCGGGGCTCAGGCAGGCGGACAGCGGGGCCAGGGGCTGCGTGAAGTCCAGGCCCAGGGCATTGTCCTGCGGCAACCGGCCGCCTTCCTGATGACTCGGCCACTTGTACGTCTTGTAGCCACAGCCAACGATGCAGAAGTGGCAGGTCAGGTTCGTAGTCTGGGCATCGACCGGGGGCAGGGGGATGCGATCGCTGAACTGGCTCATGCGCTCACCTCCTGCGTCATCACGTTGGACTGACGGCCATAGATCAGGCCCTGCACGCCAACGGCGCGGATCTCGCCGCCGGCATCGATGTCGAGCTGGATGCGCGGCAGGTCCTGCGTGGCCTGGCCCAGTACCTGCTGGCCGCCCATCTCCGGGTCGAACACACTGAAGTGGCAACCGCACTTGTAGCGCCGGGACTCACTTTCATACGCCGTGGGGCAGCCCATGTGCGGACACAGAATGCTGTAGGCCACGATGTCCTGCTGCGGCCCGATACCGCCTGGCACGGCGTGGCCCAGCTTGAGAAGCTGGCAGGATGAGAATTGATCGGGGTAGTTGAAGCTGACGGGCTGATTGACCACAAGGGAGTCCACGCGGCCGATGCTCTGCACAGGGTAATCCAGCACCGCGTTGCCGGCAGAGGCTGGCGCGGCGTTCTGGGCAAAGGCGCCGGGACTCGCGGCGGCGGCGGCCCCAAGGCCGGTGATCTTGAAGAAGTTGCGACGACTGATGCTCATGCAGGGACTCCATTGGAAAAAGACTGGCGCCATTCTAGGGGGTTTTCGTGACAGGCGACATGGCTGTGGGAGATGCTGCTTGCTGTAGGAGCGGGCTTGCCCGCGAACTCAGTTCCTCCAGTGCCGGCCCCGGCCACCCGCCCTCCCGTTCTGCGGCTGACCCGCATCGCTCCCCGATGCCCTCGCATCGCAAAGAGCCTCGGTCTCTTTGCTCACTCGGTGCGGGTCTCTTATGCCGCTGAACGGGAGGGCGGATGCCCGGTGCCTGGATGTGTGCCAGCGAATGTTCGCGGGCAAGCCCGCTCCCACAGGCAAGACCCTCTCCCACACTCAGCAGCCCACACTCAGCAGCGCTTGCAGCTTGACTTCGCCGCCTGCCTGCCTACACTCGGGCTCTACAAGGGGAGTAGCTTTTCCGCCGCAGTATCGTCATCACGGTGGCCTGTCACTGAACAGGCGCCCGGTGCTGCGGGCAACGCCAGTCGTTGCAAGCGAGACCTTGCCCATGGGCAAGGTACGTGCGCGCAAAACAGACGCAGGGCCTGAGTCCAGTGGGATTCAGGCCCTTTTTCGTTTACGGAGCGCGACATGGATTCAATTGGCAACGGGTGGATGTGGGCTGTTTTTGCAGTCATCGTGGCAGGCATGCTGCTGGTGGACCTGCTGTTGGTGGGCGGGGGCAAGCAGCACAGGGTGTCTCTGAAGGAAGCGGCCAGCTGGTCACTGGCCTGGGTCACTGTCTCTCTGCTGTTCGCCGCCGGACTCTGGGCCTATCTTGACGAGTCTGCCGGACGCGCTGTCGCCAACACCAAGGTCACGGAATTCCTCACCGGCTATCTCGTCGAAAAGTCCCTCGCGGTGGACAACGTCTTCGTGTGGATGATGATCTTCAGCTACTTCGCCATTCCCCTGGAATTGCAAAGGCGCGTGCTGCTCTACGGCATCCTCGGCGCCATCGTGCTGCGCACCATCATGGTGTTCGCGGGCAGCTGGCTGATCACCGAATTCCACTGGCTGCTCTATGTGTTCGGTGCCTTCCTGATCATTACCGGCATCAAGATGGTGTGGTTCGCCGAGCATGATCCGAACCTGGACAAGAACCCCTTCATTCGCTGGATCCGGCGCCACCATCCTGTGTCGGACAGGCTGGAAGGCGAGCGCTTCTTCGTCGTGCACGACGGCGTGCGCATGATGACGCCGCTGTTTCTGGCGCTG
>CAYWMC010000356.1:0-2628 GCA_964459345.1 uncultured Klebsiella sp.
TTGCGCCATTGTGCGTGCTGGCGGGCAGCGCGTGCACGATCGGCATGCTGAAGGAGGAAGAGGGCCCGCACTGGCTGGCCGGGCTGGGGCTTGAGCATCTGTGGGTGGATGTCGCCGGACGTGCGGGGGGCACGCCGGGACATCTCCCAGATTGATGACTTATTCCGCTGTAGCGGGGTACTCACTCAAAACGTCCCGGAAGGTTTCCAGGAAGGCCGCAGTGGCCGCGCCCTGGTGCATGTACTCGCCGGGCTGCACGGAGTGCAGTCGGCTGACAGTCCCGCCCCATACCACCTTGCCGCCGCTGCGCTCACGGATGGTGATGTCGATGGCGGCGATATAGTCCAGTTCCACATTCATCGATTCCATGCGGATGAAGGGGTCGATGGTCTGCTGGTCCGGGTTCAGATTCACGTGTCGGTAGGCCAGATTCACGATCAGCTCACTGCGCTGATCATTGCGGGTCAGGCCCTTTTCCTGGAACGCTGTGTCAAATTGAGCGACGGCGTAGTCGCGCAGGAACAGAGGCAGTGTCACAGCCTCTACACCATAACTTTTGTAGGTGGCATAGTCGCCGGGGCAACAGAGTGTCACGGTATTGCCGATCTTCATCCCCTGCGTTCCTGAGCAGGAAACCAGTACGGTCAGCAGGGCAGTCAGGAACACGGCTTTCAGTGAATTGCCTTTCTTCATCAGTCATTCTCCTCAAACGGTGGATTGCGTCGCAGACAGAGTAGCGCTGTTGAATGCACACGCGAGTGCCAATTGACCTTGGCTTGATGCAGGTCAAGAAAGCGGAGAATTATTGATCAGAAGGGTCCCCCGGCGCTGTGCGGTGCCGTACAACGCCGGGGAAAGGGGGTCAGGTGTTGCCGTCAATGAAGCGCAGGATTTCGCGGTTGAGGATGTCCGGGCTTTCCAGATGCGGGTTGTGGCCGACATCGGGGATCATGTAGCGCTCGCCCTTGGGCAGCAGGTCAACGGCACGCTGGGTGGCATCCGGATAATTGGGGCCATCTTCGGCACCTCCGATCAGCAGGGCGGGAATGTTGATCTTTGGCCAGTACGTGTCGATGGGCTGGGAGGTCAGGCCGCTGTTCATGGAACGCACCAGGTTGAGGCGGTGATATTCACCGCTCAGGGCAAAGCCGTAGCGAATGCGCACGTGTTCCATGTATTCCGGCTTCCAGTTCACAATGCGGTTCTGCTCCTGGCGCAGATTGGCTTCGTAGACGGCCTGCAGGTCAGGCTCGGCATCTCCCGGGCTCGGCTCGCTCCAGGGGCGGCCACGATCGGAGTCGTTCAGCGCAATCGGGTTCACCATGATCAGATGGGTCGCCTTCTCCGGGTAGATGTGCGCGAAGTTGCTGGCCAGGCGGCCGCCCAGGGAATGACCCGCGATCACGACTTTCTCGATGCCGTGCTTCTCCAGAATGGCATTCACGTTGGAGGCATGCAGATTCACATCATAGGGAATGATCGGTTTGGAAGACTTGCCCCAGCCAAGCCGGTCGACTGTGATGGTGCGGTAGCCTGACTCGCTCAGGGCCTTGATCGTGTCGGCCCAGTAAAAGCCGTAGTAACTGGAGCCGTGCAGCAGAACGACGGTCATGCCATTGGGCTGGCCGGTGGGCATGACGTCCATGTACGCAATGCGCACATCCTGACCGTAGAGCTCACGGTGCAGGAAACTGACGGGATAGGGGTACTGAATCTCTTCCAGGTTGATGGACACCGGGCCCCATTCGGCGGGCGGTGTCGCCGGCGGCGTGGACTGGGCGAAGGCGTGAGCACCGAGCAGCAGCGAGGTGGCAGAGAAGAGCACGGCGAGTCGCCGTTTGAAAAGCCTGGGTGTGTGCATGACATTATCCTTGTTGTTGTGGAGGTTGTGCGGGTCCGGGCTGTGCGCCCGGAGCTTGGAATCTGTGACCAGCAATCCTGCCATAAACTTGCACGGTTGCGCGATGTGGGCGGGGTCTCTATGCTCAGGGCCGCGAGTCGACCAGGCCCCTGCAGGCAGGCAATGAAGGTTCGTGATGTGGCGAGAAATCAGAAAAAGTAGCGTACTGGTGCAGACAGGCGCATGGGCGAAAAGGTATCTAGTTGAAATAGAAGAATAAAACAATATGGCCCGAAGCTTGCTGAAACCACTGCGGTTAGCGAAAGTCTTTTGCTGTCGCGCCGTTGGGTCAACGCCTGCCGGCCGACAGCATTTTTTCCGGAGCAACCCAATGACAAGAACAATCTCCCGAACCCTGGCGTCACTCCTGTGTGGTTCCTTCTGCATGACTGCCTTCGCGCAGAGTCCGGCGGCAGTGTCTGCAGACGCCCAGGCCTGTGCGGCACTGCAGGACCTTCCCAACCTGACTGTCCTCGCTGCCCGCCTGGTGCCTGCCGCCGGGACCGTGCCAGCCTACTGCTACGTGCGCGGGCTGATCTCGCCCTCCACGCTCTACCATGTGCAGCTGCCCCTTCCAGAGAACTGGAATGCCCGATTCCTCATGTGGGGCGATGGGGGCAAGGACGGCGACCTGGACTTCGCCGACCACCGCCTCGCCGAGGGCTATGCGGTCGCCAACAGCAACACCGGTCACGACAACGCGACAGAGCCTGGCTCCCTGTTCGGCT
>CAYWMC010000357.1:0-2628 GCA_964459345.1 uncultured Klebsiella sp.
CGCTGGCCGCCCTGGCTGCCCCGTCCGCCATGCCGGGTGGAGTGCAGTACCATGATGGAGGAGGGGTGATGGACAGGCGCCGCTTCCAATTGCTGGATGCCGCCGGGGAAGGCACGGTCGATGTCCAGCGGGTTGTAGAACCAGTGCACAGGCATGGCCAGGGCGTCAGCGACGAACTGATTGCGCAGGGCAGCGCAGGCGCGTTGCAGGACAAGTGACGGCGGGATGTTCATGCATTCTCCGGGGGTTTCAACAGGGGTGTCCCCGGGGTATACGCTTCCGCGATCCAGTCGGCTCTTATGCAGTCCTGCAGATGGGCGCCGATGAACTGCATCAGGCGCTGGGCGGCATAGGGCAGGCGCCGGCCTTCGTGCTGCACGATGTACCAGTGGCTGTGCAGCGGAAAGCCCTTCACCGCCAGCACGGCGTAGTGCTCGCGGCCTTCCTGCAGGGTGTGCTCGGAAATCACCGAAAGGCCCAGCCCCGACGCCACGCTCAGGCGGATGGCCTCGTTGCTCTCGATCTGCATGGTGTTGTGCAGGGCCAGCCCTTCCTGACTCAGCCAGGCCTCGAACATCATGCGGGTGGCCGAGCCTGGCTCGCGGATCAGGAAGCGCTCCGCCAGCAGGTCCTCGAAGCGCAGGGCCGGGCGCCCGGCAGCCCAGTGGTCGGGGGGCGCGATGATCTGCAGCGGATTCTTGATGATGCGGGTGGCACTGACATGCTCGCCCGTGGGCGGATGGCTGAACAGGTAAAGGTCGTCGGCCTGCTGCAGGTAGCGCTGCAGCACATGGGCGCGGTTGCCGATGTTCAGGGTGATCTGCACCTTCGGGTAGAGGCGGGCGAAGGCCCCGAGAATCCGGGGCACCACATATTTCGCCGTGGTCACGATACCGATGCTGATGTGGCCGGCTTCCCCCGAACGCACTCTGTCCAGGGAACTGCCCAGCTCCTCCAGCCGGTTCAGCACGTCGCTGGCCGCTGCATGCAGGGCGTGGCCGGCATCGGTGGGCACCAGTGCGCCGTCGCGCTGTTCCAGCAGTTTCTCCCCCAGCACCTCGGCCAGGCGCTTGATCTGCAGCGACACCGTGGGCTGCGTCAGGTGCAGTTCGCGGGCGGTGGCCGACAGATTGCCCGAGCGCACCGCAGCCACGAACACCTGCAATTGCCGGACACTGAGATGGCGAATGTTCATGGCGGGCTCCATAGAGAATATTCAATGATAAATTGGGAAAACATTTATTGGAAAATATACGGCGGCATCCGGAGAATCGCCACCGCTTGTTCATCAGGACTCCCCAATGCCCGATATCGTCATCGCTTTTTTCGCCCTTGGCCTGCTGGCCGGGCTGCTCAAGTCCGATCTCAAAGTCCCTTCTGCCATTTATGAAACCCTGACGATTCTGCTGATGCTGGCCCTGGGCATCAAAGGCGGTCTGGCCCTGCACAGCCACACGGGGAACGTGCGGGTGGGGGATCTGGCCCTGATCGCCCTGTACGGCGCCCTGATTCCGCTGCTGCTCTACCCTGTGCTGCGCCACGCCGTGCGCCTGGGGTCTGCCGATGCCGCCAGCATTGCTGCGCACTTCGGCTCGGTCAGTGCGGCCACCTTCGCCGTGGCGGTTGCCTTCGCCGATACCCGGGCGCTGCCCCTGCTGCCGGAGACCAGCCTCTACCTTGTCGTGCTGGAGCTGCCCGGCATTGTCGCCATGTTGCTGTTCTACCGCCGCCACGCTGCCGCAGCGGCAGGCTCGGGCAGCGTGTGGCACGAGGCCCTGACCAACCGGGGCGTGATGCTGCTGGCGGGGGGCATCGTGCTGGGCTGGGCCTATGGTCCGCAGGGGCTGGCCCCCATCGAACCGGCCCTGATCGGCGGCTTTCAGACCTTCCTGGCCCTGTTTCTGCTGGAGATGGGCATCTGCACCGCCACGGTCTGCCGGCCGCTGCCCCTGGCCCACTGGCGCGTGCTGGTGTTTGCGGCGCTGGCGCCCTTCGCGCTGGCCTGGTGTGGCATCGCGCTGGCACTGCTGCTGGACTTGCCGGTGGGCAGTGCCCTGGTGTTGACGGCGCTGAGCGCCAGCGCGTCCTATATCGCGGCCCCGGCCATCGTCCGCAAGGCCATGCCGGAAGCCAATGCCGGACTGGCCATGCTCGCCGCCCTGGGCGTAACCTTCCCCATCAATGTGCTGGTGGGTATCCCGCTCTATTTCCAATGGGTAATGCTGTTGCAATGAAAGGAGACTGAAATGACCAAGCGTGTTGCCATCGTGATGGGTTCCAGAAATGACTGGGACACTCTGTCTGCGGCTGCCGTGCTGATGGATGAACTGCAGGTGGACTGGAGTGCCGAGGTGGTGTCGGCCCACCGCACGCCAGAAAAGCTGTTTGCGTTCGCCTCGGGCGCTGCGGCCGCCGGTGTGCAGGTGATCATCGCCGGCGCGGGCGGTGCGGCCCATCTGCCCGGCATGGTGGCTGCCTGCACGGCGCTGCCCGTGCTGGGGGTGCCTGTGCAGAGCAAGGCGCTGAACGGCCTGGACAGCCTGTTGTCCATCGTGCAGATGCCCCGGGGTGTGGCGGTGGGCACGCTGGCCATCGGCGCGGCGGGGGCAGCGAACGCCGGGCTGCTGG
>CAYWMC010000358.1:0-2625 GCA_964459345.1 uncultured Klebsiella sp.
AATAGGACGAAGGGAGATTGCCACCGGTGTTGCCATACACACGCCAGTTCCAGGGGGTCAGATCCACCTTCCAGATATTGGCCGGGTGATTCGCCGGAATTTTCATCACTGCACGGTCATTGCCGCCATTGGGAGACGTTCCGGTGGTGCGCTCGTGGTTGTAGCGATAATGATTGTTCATGGTCACGTTCAGGCGCAGCCAGTCGGTGGCTTCGTAACTGACCGTGTTGTAGAGGTTGTAGTTCACCTCGTGACGCGAGTAGGCGTGCTGGATACTGTACTCATAGGTACAGGCGCCGTTGAAAATCGTCCCGGACGGGTTGGTGTTCATGCCCTGTCCGTGCGAGGGGAAGCCGGCGTTGAATGTACCGCAATCCGGGTCCAGCAGAACCGGCCCGACGCTGGTGCCACCATGGGGTTGCAGCAACTGCACACCAGGCTTGGCGCCACGCAGCTCACGGAATGAGCCAATGGGGCCTGCATTGGACGCGTTGTTGGAGTGCTGCCACTCGCGCGTACGCTCATACATCATCAAGGGTGTCTTCTTCTGGGCTTCGAAAGCGCCGACGTAGGCGATGCCATTGTCGAAGGTCTTGCCCCAGAGGAAAGAGCCCGTCATGTCTTCCATCGCGCCGTCTTCGGTGCTCTGGTAATAGGTGCGGGCGCGGAAGCCTTCAAATTCCTTGATAGGAATGATGTTGACCACACCCGCCACGGCGTCAGACCCGTACAGCGCCGAGCCGCCGTCCAGCACCATCTCCATGCGGCCGATGGCGATCTCCGGGAGGCTGGCAGACATCAGGGGGCTGAGTGTTCTTGCACCGTCAATCAGAGTGAGCGTGGAGTTCTCACCCAGACCGCGCAGGTTGAAGCTGCTGTTGCCAGTCTGTGCGCCGTCAGCGCTGCCCAGCACGATGTTCACCACGTTGGTGTTCTGCGTGTAGCTGAGATCGCGGATATAGGCTCCCATGCTCGGGGCACCAGACTCGAACAGGTCTTCCTGAGTCACGGTATCCACGGGGGAGTTCTGGGCAAAAGCACTGTTGCGGATGTAGGAACCTGTAACCACCACTTCTTCCACTTCGGGATCAGTTTGGGCCTGAACGACAACGGGAAGTGCGAAGGAAGCAACGAGACAGGAATGGATCAGATGACGCAGCTGCCCGCGTCGGGTGAAGTTAAGCATATTTATCTCCGGTTGTTGGCCGTCGCCGCAAGGACGCTGCACAGCCTTTATTATTTAGATATCAATAGCTTCGTGCGATATAAGGCACTACTTGATTATCACTGGAGACTTCATGCGCTAGGCAAATCCGGTACAACGATATACGACCATTACACCTTATGGAGAAAGATGTAATCAGGAGCACTGGGGAAAAGCAAACAGAGATTTCATTCGTCACATCTTGTCACAATTATTTCTCGAACGGACGCTCGAATCCTCACAATAACTCTATTGTGCAAGGCGTTCAGAATTTGTACACATGTGCGCGAAGGATGCTGAAAGCAAAGCGGGCGCCGCATGTTTCCATACGGCGCCCGCCTTTTACGAGGAGACTGCTGTTGCTTACTGCGCTGCCACTGAACGCTGCTTGGCAGCTTCACGCTGGGCCACGATCTCCTCGTAGCCGGCATCGTCCAGGTGCGTGATGGCGATCCACGCGTGAGTCATTTCGTCGGCGGTACGGCTGCCGGCAACCACCCAGAAATCCGGATCAGGATTGTTGGGGTTGTTGGCGGTATTGTCGTACCACTGCTTGATGACCAGCACGGCGCCTGTCGGTACAAGCGGTGCTACGTTTTCTTCAAACAGGTGACTGTGGTGCCAGGTGGCGCTCCAGTTGGAGATCTGGCTGATCTCCTCTGTGCGGCCTGTCGCCGGGTAATAGATCTGCAGAGACGCGGCGCGCATGCGCAAATGGCCATGTGGCTGGAAACTGTCGATACGTACCGGATGGTCAAACGAGTGGAATCCCTGGGTCATGGCGGTGCCATGGGGCGGGATCACCAGTTCGCCTTCATCGAGTCTGTACAGTTTCAGGTCCTGCTTGTACTTGGCCACGGTCTCATAGCCTTCGGGGTGCAGCCAGATACCGATTTCCACTACGTTGTCCTCGATCACAGTGCCCGGTGCCGTGGCACCCACGCCGCCTGGGAACAGGTGAATGTCCCAGCGAATGCGCGCATTGGCTGGAAGAGTTCGGCAGACGCCATCCGGCGCAATCTCGCCCCACTTGCCCATGGCGTATTCGGTCAGCATGCCCACGTCTTCATATTCGCCATCGGCGTTCAGAATTTCGACGTTGGAGTTGGCATGGTGCACCACGGCCTTGGCATTGCCGGCCGGCTTCACCTGAATGGCCTTGATGCAGCGCTCAGTCGTCAGACCGGTTTCGACAAAGGGACGGTGCCACATGTCGTTGCCGAGGGCTGGAACGTCGATCGGGGCAGAGTCCAGGATCAGCGTAGGCTGACCAAACTGGGCGGCAAACGTCCACTCATCGCTGGGAGGCAGATTGGCCACCGGATGCGAACGGTCGCCCCACTCACCTTCTGGAGCGCCCTGGGCAACCCACTGGGTGATGGTGCTGATTTCTTCGTCGGACAGACGCCAGTCGCCCTGCA
>CAYWMC010000359.1:0-2619 GCA_964459345.1 uncultured Klebsiella sp.
CTGAATATTGATGCGACGCGAGTAGGCGCCCGACAAATCACCGACCAGCTTTTCGTAAGGCGGAGGATTGGCAAAGGGCCTTATCTGCGATTGTTTGGTGAAGTAGAGCTGCCACATCACCAATCCAGGTCTTGCTCTGTGTCTTTCAGGTCCGTTGCCAATCCTTCCCGTATTGACTCGCGCATGGCAGGGACGGAGACAAGGTAGAGCGTTTCACTGATGGCATTCCAATCTTCCTCAGCCAGCAGTACGGCATTGCTCCGCTTGCCGGTAATGACGACAGGCTTGTGCGTTCGATTGGTTTCGTCGATCAGGGCGTACAACCTGGATCGCGCTTCTGTTGCATTGAATGTAGACATCGCAAACCTCCATTTCGCGGAAGCGTACGCCTCTGCGTACGCATTGTCAAAACCCCTTACCCGCTGCAGGCGATACAGGGAAGTCTTTGTCTCACACCACGCGGTTCACCGGCGCCTCCGCCTGATTGTCAAACCACCCGAAGTAACTCTCGGTGCCGCGGATGCCTTCTTCGATCAGCGCCTGCTTGGTGAGGTCGGTGACGTCGAAGTCGGTGGTGCCCACGTCGAGTGTGTTGATGTACACCGTGCGCTGCCAGTCATCGCTGTGCAGGTGCATGTTTTCCTGCGCGTTCATGAGGGCGCCGATCAGGCGGCGCGCGTAGTCGGTGAAGTTCCTGATGGGTTTGCCCTCAAGGGGTTCGTCGTAGCGGAACAGGCCGATGTCTTCCTTGCGGTCCAGGCGCAGGCCCAGCGTCTGGCGGTTGTACACGTACGCGCTGTTGCCGGGCCGGGCCAGCTGGAAGCGCGCGTTCTCTTCGTTGTAGTAGGGCGTGCGCCGCGCGGCGGCGGGCTCGTTGACCATGTCGATGTAACGTTCGCGGTCGAAGAGCTTCACGGGGTAATTCAGTTGAACACCGCCATCCACGTAGACATCGTTGCGGGGGCCAAGTGGCACCGCAGCGAAGAACAGCGGAATGGACATCGAGACACGCACGGCCGTGGCCAGCGGCATGTCGGGATGCCGCTCGACCGAGAAGAACTCTGCGAAGCCGGTGGAGAGATTGGTGGCCACCACGTACAGGTCGGGGCGGCTGGCATTCTGCAGGTCGCGGAAGGTGGCCTGCGGGCTTCCCAGCCGGCCGGCGATGAGATTGCCAATCCAGTTGTTGAAGAAGTCGCCCTTGTGCCAGCCATAGTCACGGGCAAGGCGCCGCACGTCGCGGATGGTGCCCCAGGAGTCGTCCATGAAGGCGTTGAAGTCTGTGCTGCGCAGGATCTGCTTCTGCTCCGCGATGCTGTAACCCAGCGCGAACAGCAGCGCGTTGATGGCGCCCGCGCTGGTGCCGCCAACGCGTTTGATCTGCGCCAGGATGCCGCGATTCTCGAGCACCTGCATCGCGCCAATATAGGCGATTCCCTTCACACCGCCGCCTTCGAACACCAGGTTTCTGAACTGGGTGGTCATCGTGAAGCCTCCTTGTGTTGTTGTTGTTTTTTTTTACGACGAAGTCGTCGCCGCCCCGGATTCCTCTTTACTTAAAGCGCCTCCACCTGCAAATCGATAAAGCCCTTGTTGTTCCAATACATGAACCACACATCGTTCGCAAAGCAATACAGAACACCGGTGGCACTGGCGGTGTACACGGAGTCCGTCTCGACGAGATGCCCGATATCGAACTGGGTGTCTTCCAGCGTCTAAAGAAAAGGATTGGTGGCTAATTTCAAAGCCCCGTAGATGCAAAGATTGATGCATGCCCCAACGACAAGCTTCTTTGAAAAGGACCAGGAATTCTCACCACGTGCCTTTCGAACATAGGTATCTACCCATGACTGAATTGACTCCAGAGTAGCGCAAGACGCTCATGTTCCTTGACGAACGCATCCTTACCGTCAATGTATGCTTGCATATTGTCTGGATTGTCTCTCGCGAGGCGTTCCTTCAATTCCCCGTACTCGACAGCAATAGCAGGGTGGGCTCTCATGTAGTCCCGAAATGCGATGTGCCGAACTGCGTTTGGAGATCCAGCCTCAAACGCATGCAGCTGGTGCGTTCTTCGTCCCGCCGCATCATCCAAACGAAAGTATCGACGACCAGGAATTCCGAACTCTCCTTTGGCCTCGTAACCCAGAGCCTCGAGTGAAGGACTCTTCTGGTCCAAAGATTCCAGCGAGTCAACTTCCAGCAACATATCGATGACCGGCTTCGCTTTGGTGTGACAGATCGCTGTGCTGCCAATGTGATGGACTTGCACAACAACATTCCCCAAAGCCAAACTGATTCTGCTGGCTTCCTGCTCAAAATTCATTGCCCAATCGGGCCTGTGCTCTACTACGAGAATCATTGCACTTCTCTGCCAAATTCCGAATAAGGCCCTTATTCACGCGCCAGCGTGGCACGCCGCACATCCAATAGCAGTGGTGCGTCACAATGAAAGCACCTGTCCTTTGTGGTTGTTACATGTGTCGCAGCTAGCCTTGCTCATTTTGAATATTGGCGAGAACCTCAGATATCCGAGAATCCATTTCGCTGAGTTCTGCAGACCTCGCAATACCAGGGAGAAGAAGCATTGGTGTCAAAAGCGATTTCGAAAGCATGGTT
>CAYWMC010000360.1:0-2582 GCA_964459345.1 uncultured Klebsiella sp.
AGCTGCTGGAGAAGCAACAAAGCGGCTTGACGAAGGCTTCTTCAAGGTGCGATTTGATCGCTTGACTCCCAAGGAGCGCGAGTACGTTATTGCGATGGCCAAACTTGGTGCCGGGCCCTATAGATCATCGGACGTAGCGGATGCACTGCACGAAACTCATCAAAGCCTGGGCCCCAGGCGCGCGCAAATCATCAGCAAGGGAATGATTTACAGCCCATCTCACGGTGACATAGCGTTCACCGTTCCAATGTTCAACGAGTATCTAATCCGCAACTATGTGGAGAAACCAACGAGAGTTTAGCTACTCGTTGGGCGAGTCAGAGGCGACTGTATGGCGCATCGGTCCAAGCGTCTACTCACACGCCTTCAGCGTGCTGATGATTTCCTGCGACAGGGATTGGAAGGCAGTGCGAATGGCTTCGCAAAGCGCCTTGTCATCGTCAAAGTCGGGATTGGCGAGCAGCGTGATTTCGAAAATGGAATACGCCGGCATGGCGTCCGCATTTCCCCATTTCAGGCCCTTCAACTTTTTCCAAAAGTGAACCTGCACGTCTTTCGTTTGTCCCAGTAGCCACAGCTCGAAACGTGCGTGTCTGTGGTTGAACACCATCGCGAACTTCAGCTTGTTCTTTTTCAGATACGAATTCTGCAGATAGAAATACGTGAAATCGATGTAGCCATGCTGCACGTTCGCTACGGCGAACTCTCCTGCACAGGCCTTTGCGAATTCCGTTCTCAGGCGTTGCACAATGCCCACCAGACCTTGGTACGTCTGCTGTATTTCTCCATTTGCGAATGCCGCTTTGTAGGCAGGAATTCGGGAGCTCAGACTTTTGCCAATCATTGTCCGTGTCCTTTGAATTTCATGAATCTGCCAGCCAACCTTGCTCCACTGCGTAATCCAGCTTCGATATGAACCACGCGTAGATTTCCGGCTGCTCGTTCTCGATGAACTGATGCACATGCAGAACCTGGCTCTTGCGTATGCCATGGTTCCGCCAGGCTCGGCCTTCGCTGGTCATGTTGTGCATGAACGGCAGAAGCCTGTCGATCACTTTGAGAAGCCTGGCTTCCTTGCTGTTCCCAGCCTCCTGCTCTTCCCACGTTGCAACCAGGTTGGCAATTGCATTGCCCGGAAATGAGGCGAGTCGTTGCACACATTCCCGTTCCTTGATGTGCGCGCTGCCACGTGCACTGCCGTAAAGAAACGTATCGCCTGCATCAATTTCGCCAAGATCGTGCACCAACGCCAACTGCAGCAACTTCAAAAGATCGAAATCCTCCTTGAGCAATTCAGCAAAGGCCCAGCACGCGATGGCCAGATGCCAGGAGTGCTCCGCCGAGTTCTCCACCCGTTCACCGCCGTTGATGAAGGTTCTGCGATTCACGGATTTGAGTTTGTCGAGTTCGAGGAGGAATGTGCTTACATGGTCCAGCTGATGTGGCATGGGTGATCTCCTGAGGCCATAGGTGCCCGAATTGTCAGACGCCGAATCTAACCTGGAAACCGGTCTTGTTTCCGACAAACCCTGCGTTTTCATGGAATCGTGTTGTTTCCGGTTTCTTTGATCCGGTCATCAAAGCCACTTTGTAGCACCCTGCATTCTCAGCGAAATTCCGTGCAAATCTGAGTAACGCGCTACCGACTCCCTGGCGTCTGCAATTCGAGTCAACGATTACATTTTTCAAAAGCGCCAACGACAGTACCGCCATTCAATTGAATGCTTTTCAGTATCCCTTGCAATGACTCGCTAGTTGGCCGAGGAGATATCGGTCGGTTGAACTGATCGATGAGGTCCAGCACGCCATTCAATTCATTCTTTGTCACTTCGCGAATCTGCATCGGTGCTCCGACAGTTGAGATCAACTCCTTGGAAGCCGATGTGCTTTTACACATCCGGCAAGTTGTTCGACACCAGCAAATAGTCGTCGTACTGCTCAAGTACATCCACCACTGCTTGCAGAGGTTCTGCATGGATTTCCGGAAGATCCGCCTCGCCTTCCGTCAGTAGTGGGAATGCCAACTTCTCCACAGGAGGACTGAACTGCGCGCTGACTCCCGGCTTGTTTCCCCGAGCATCAATGCGGTACCAACCAAAGGGCTCCAGGAAGACTGCATTCAGACCATGCAGACAAAAGGGAGGCGCATCGTTGGCAATGGTCAAGCGTTGGTAACACAGACCTGCGGGAATCTGATTCGCTCGCAGAAGCGCCGCAAGCAGATGGCTTTTCGCATAGCAATAGCCTGTGCCGTGTTTCAGAACATCTGACGCCTTGCATGTCACTGGGTTCAGCTTGTAATCCCAACTGTGCCTGATTTCATCTCGTACGAATTCGAAACACGCTCTCGCAATTTCCTGGGGGTCATCAACGCCTGCGGATAACGCAAGGGCTTTTTTCACCACGTCCGGATGATCAGAGTCTACGTACTTGCCTGGCTTCAGGTATTCGTTCATTCGTAGTGCGTCCATAGCCGCAGCACTTTGATAGCGCGCTCTTTCTCCAGCACCTGGTACACAAGCCTGTGCTGAATATTGATGCGACGCGAGTAGGCGCCCGACAAATCACCGACCAGCTTTTCG
>CAYWMC010000361.1:0-2566 GCA_964459345.1 uncultured Klebsiella sp.
CAAAGGCCAGTCCGGCCCGGTCTGGCGATTATCTGGCGGGAATTGCTGCTGCCAAAGATGGCACGTAGGAAATTGAAACTCATGATGACGTGTTTACTCGAATAGTGAGTGGGACGCTCGCGTCACGCGGGAAAGCCGCACGCAACCGCGCTGTGCCCAGACTGTAAATTGGGAGATGCCGGTTTGAACGCAGACAGGCGCTAGCGGATGGTGCGATGAATATACGACGCCGGGTCGACGACGCGGCCGTGCTTGTACACCTCGAAGTGCACATGGGGACCCGTGGACCGGCCGGTGCTGCCGACCAGAGCGATGACCTGCCCCTTGGTGATTATCTCGCCCACTTCGACGAGCAATTTCTCGGCATGTCCGTAGCGGGTGACATAGCCATTGCCATGATTGATATCCACGGCAAGGCCATAGCCATCACGATCACCTGACGCCGTGACGACTCCGGCCGCCACGGCAACAATGTCCGCACCGGCCGCTGCGGTGGCGAAGTCGATGCCGGAATGCCAGGCGAGCTGGCCCGTGAATGGATCGGTGCGGCGGCCGAATGGCGAAGAGATCCAGCCCTGTCTGATGGGGCGACCGGTCAGCGATACGTCGGCCTCGAACTGACGCTCAGCCATCAGCCCTTCGAGGATTTCCAGCTGTTGCGCGCGGTCGGCAATCTGCAGCTCGAGCTCGCTGATGGCATCGACGAATGCAGGCGGGGAATAGGGAATAGTCTCGTCGGACAGAGGACCACCGACTGCGGGATCGGCGCTGAAATCGAATTCACCGGAGTCGAGCTGGGCGACGGTGGTTATGCGCTCACCAAGGGCCTCCATGCGCAGGAGCCGGGCCTGCAACGTGGCAAGGCGGACTGTCAGTGCTTCGAGCTGGGCCTGGGATTCCTGCTTCAGGCGCGCCAGGGCGTCGGCACTGGACTCGAGCTCTTCGCTCCAGTCGAGTGCGGACTCGAGAGCATACTCCTGGGGTTCCTGCGACACGGCAAACTGGTAACCAAGGTAGCCGAAGGCGACCGGAGCTCCCAGGATGCAAATGGAAAGCAGCCCCTTCAGCCAACCGCTGAGGACTACTGTTCGGGTGTGACCATGGCGCTGGTCAACGAGGATTACTTTCATCGTCGAGGTGTTCTCTTCAATCTGCTGTCAGAACACCTGAGCTCTGCGTGACAGCCTGCACGTCCAACTTATATCCACTTGAATCAGTGGCTTACAAATCCAACACGGAGATAGCGAACTATCAGGCAGCCAACACGGGTTTCGTATAGGAAATCGGCACATGTGAATCGGTGTCGAAACTGACAATTTCCCAGGCGTCTTTGTTAACTTCGAGCGATCTTAATAATGCATTATTCAGGGCGTGTCCAGATTTATATCCCTTGAACTCGCCGATCAGACTATAGCCGATCATGTACAAATCGCCGATGGCATCCAGGATCTTGTGCTTCACAAACTCGTCTTCATAGCGCAGACCATCTTCGTTCAACACCTTGTAGTCACCCACTGCAATGGCATTGTCCATGCTGGCGCCGAGGGCGAGGTTGCGATTGCGCAGCTCTTCGAACTCGTGCATGAATCCGAACGTGCGGGCCCGGCTCACTTCCTTCACGAAGGACGTGCTGGAGAAATCAACGCTCGCGGTCTTGGTGTACTTGCGATAGACGGGGTGGTCGTAAAGCAGCGTGTAACTGACCTTGAAGCCGTCGAATGGTTCCAGGCTTACCGACTTGTCACCGTCGGACAGAAACAGTGGCTTCTTGATGCGGATGAATTTCTTCAGTGCCTGCTGCTCTTCGATGCCGGCGGACTGAATCAGAAACACGAAGGGACCGGCACTGCCGTCCATGATGGGGACTTCGGGAGCACTGACATCAATGTAGGCATTGTCGATGCCCAGGCCGGACATCGCGGACATCAGGTGCTCGATCGTGGAAATCCGGACATCCCCTTTGATCAGCGTCGTTGACAGCGTGGTGTCACCTACGTAAGACGCCTTTGCCGGAATCTGCACCATCGGATCGAGATCAGTCCGGGTGAAGACAATTCCCGTATCCACGGGCGCCGGGCGCAGAGTCAGATAGACTTTCTCGCCATTGTGAAGGCCGACGCCTGTGGCTCTGATGACGTTCTTGAGGGTTCTTTGATTCAGCATGAGGTGGTGGTTTCCCGAATGATTGTGACGCCTGCGTGACCGCCAGGTTCAACGAAGGCCGGATAATAACAAAGATCACCTTATAACCCAACAAGAGCGAGCGCCGGCAGAACACCGGCACTCGCTGTCCCGCCATGTCAGTCAGCCTGACGACGCAGGAAGGCCGGAATGTCCAGATAGTCCATGTCCGTGTCGGAACCCACTGCACGGGCCAGCCCTGATTGCGGCATGGTGTGAGCGGATGCAGGACGTGAACGGGTTGCTGCAGGACGGTCGAACTGACGGTAGTCAGTCACGGTCGCAGTGGCTCGCGGCGCCACTTCAACCGGCTTCGGCGCAGCCTGCACGGCCGTGCGTGAACCCAGACCTGTTGCCACCACGGTGACACGAATCTCGTCACCCA
>CAYWMC010000362.1:0-2553 GCA_964459345.1 uncultured Klebsiella sp.
TCAGCGTGCTGCCGGCCACACACAGCGTGCCACCAGGAGCGATCACGATCGTGGCAGTGGCGCCGTTGGCCAGTGGCGAGCCAGTCTGTGCAAACGCGTAAGTGACGTTGTAGGTGCCGAGGAAGGACGTGGGAATGGTCGCTGGCGTCTTGGTCTGCGCCAGAGCACTGGTGCTCATCAGTACGGCGGATGCAAGCACTGCACAGCAGCCGAGTGTTTTGTAAAGAGAGTGGCGCAGGGTGCTGGGGGCTGATTTCATGGGGTATTCGCTCCGGTGTTGTTCAGTGTCGCAATGAATAGGCACGGAAATGTTTGAACATTTCTTGAGCGGAGCCTACCGGAGGGGGGGAGGAGGGCAAACCCCCTGATCAGGGGGTTGTCCAGAAAAGACTTTTAAATCAGAGGGTTGTCAGAACAGGATGACGGAGCGGATGCTCTTCCCTTCGTGCATCAGATCGAAGGCCTTGTTGATGTCTTCCAGCGGCATGGTGTGGGTGATCAACGGGTCGATGCTGATCTTGCCGTTCATGTACCAGTCCACGATCTTCGGCACATCCGTGCGGCCTCTGGCGCCGCCGAATGCGCTGCCGCGCCAGGAGCGTCCGGTCACCAGCTGGAAGGGGCGCGTGGAGATTTCCTGACCGGCACCGGCCACGCCGATGATGAAGGATTCGCCCCAGCCCTTGTGGCAGCATTCCAGCGCCTGGCGCATGGTCTTCACGTTGCCGATGCACTCGAAACTGTAATCCACCCCCCCTTTGGTCATGGCGATGATCTCGGCCGTCACGTCGTCCACTTCCTTCGGATTCACGAAGTCCGTCATGCCGAATTGCCGCGCCAGCACCGCCTTGGCCGGGTTGGTGTCCACGCCGATGATGCGGTCGGCGCCGATCATGCGGGCGCCCTGGATCACGTTCAGACCGATGCCGCCGAGGCCGAACACTGCCACCGTGCTGCCTGGCTGTACCTTGGCCTGGAACACCACGGCACCGATGCCGGTAGTGACGCCGCAGCCGATGTAGCAGATCTTGTCGAACGGGGCGTCGGAGCGCACCTTGGCCACGGCGATCTCGGGCAGCACGGTGTAATTGGAGAAGGTCGAGCAACCCATGTAATGCAGAATGGGCTTGCCTTCGAAGGAGAAACGGCTGGTGCCGTCGGGCATCAGGCCCTTGCCCTGGGTGCTGCGGATGGCCTGGCACAGATTGGTACGCGGGTGCAGGCAGTATTCGCATTCGCGGCACTCGGGGGTGTACAGCGGAATCACCGTGTCGCCCACTTTCAGGGATTTCACGCCCGGGCCCACTTCCACCACCACGCCCGCGCCCTCGTGACCCAGAATGGCGGGGAAGGCGCCCTCCGGATCATCTCCTGAAAGAGTGAACGCGTCGGTGTGGCACACGCCCGTGGCCTTGATCTCGATCAGGACTTCGCCGGCGCGTGGTCCCTCGAGGTCCACCTCGACGATCTCCAGGGGTTTTCCAGCGGCAAAGGCAACGGCGGCGCGTGATTTCATGAACAATTCCTGTGGGGTGCTTGGGTGGAGGGCCGATTGTACCGGGGCAGGCTGCGTGCTGGGAACCTCTCGTCGGGTGCGGGTTTGATGATAAGCTTGCGCCGCCCGAACACGCAGACTCGTCAGATTCAAGGGAAGAAACCACAAGATGATTGCAGCGCAACGCCAGAAATTTGTCCTCACCGTGTCCTGCCCCGAAGCCAATGGCATCGTGCGGGCAGTCAGTGATTTTCTCTTCCAGCGGGGCGCCACCATCAGCGACGCGGCGCAGCATCGTGATCCGGTGCTCGACCGCTTCTTCATGCGTGTGGAGTTCGAGGAAGTGGAGGCCACGCTGCCGGGCAGCGACAAGTTGAACGAGGATTTTCGTGAGATCGCCGAGCGCTTCGCCATGCAGTGGAGCTTCTTCGATCTGGCCATCAAACCGCGCGTGCTGATGGCGGTGTCCAAACATGGCCATTGCCTTAACGACATCCTGCACCGCTGGAGCAGCGGCGTGCTGCCGGCCGACATCGTGGGCGTTGTCTCGAATCACGAAGAATTGCGCGGCATCACCGAGTGGTACGGCATTCCCTATCACTACCTGCCCGTGACGCCCGACACCAAGGACACCCAGGAAGACGCCGTGCTGGACATCATCCGCGCCAAGCAGGTGGACCTGCTGGCACTGGCCCGCTACATGCAGATACTGTCGCCGAAAATGTGCGAAGCGATGGCCGGGCGCGCCATCAACATTCATCACTCGTTCCTGCCGGGCTTCAAGGGCGCAAACCCCTATCGACAGGCATACATGCGGGGCGTGAAGATCATCGGCGCCACGGCCCATTACGTGACGACAGATCTGGACGAAGGCCCGATCATCGAGCAGGCGGTGGAGAAGATCGATCACAACTTCGATATTGACGAGCTGGTCCAGATCGGCCGCGATGCGGAGTGTGCGGCGTTTGCGCGGGCGGTGAAGTGGCATTGTGAACATCGCATCATTGTGAATGGCAACAAGACGGTGGTGTTCAAGTAATACATTGCAGTGTGCGCCT
>CAYWMC010000363.1:0-2553 GCA_964459345.1 uncultured Klebsiella sp.
GCCAATGGCGTAAAAGTCTAATCAATCCATTTATTACCTGATTCAGGTGGTGAGCAGCGATGCGCGACAAGATCAAACTGGTGTCTACAGCAGACACAGGACATTTCTACACAACTGACAAGAACAAGCGAACCATGCCGGACAAGATGGAGATCAAGAAATATGATCCCGTTGTTCGCAAGCATGTGATCTACAAAGAAGCCAAGATCAAGTAAGCAGAGCTCCTCAGAGGTTCTTGCCCTCGTCTGCCGAATTCTTGCCCGGAAAACAAAACGCCGCGCTCTCTGCCTTCAGAGAGCGCGGCGTTTTTATTTCCCGATTTCGTCAGTTCAGGCAGCTTTTTCCTTGCTGAGGTCCTTCAGCAGCTTGGTCGTCACTGTGAGGATCTTCGGGTTCTCCACGAATTCCTTCTTCAGTTTGCCGACCGTGGTGGACACCGTGCCGTAGCGCTTCAGCTTGAAGAGCTTGGCGATGGCCTGCAGCGTGACGGCAGACAGTTCCTGGCAAAGGTACATGGCCACCCAGCGTGGGACGTTCTTGGAGCCCGGTCCGCGGGCTGCTGTATAAATGCTTTCCTCGGTGACCTTGAACTGCTTGGCAACGGCACTGATGATCAACTTGCAGCTTGGTCTCCACTTGGCATTGGCGCCGCGTGAGACTCCGCGTACTTTCGACGCAGCACGCTTGGTCCGAGCTGCCTTCTTGAATTTGTCATCACCCATGATGGACGACAGGTTCTTCTTTCCATAGAAGTGCAGAGTCTCTTCGTCCACACCGGCCGCGGTGTGCTTCACGAACTCCGCAACCCGTTTGGCGCCACTGCCAGGCAGCTGTGCCAGCACATCGTCCCGTACCAGCCATTCAGGAGACTTCGCTTGGCCCGAGTAGGCGCCATAGCTGGACCACGTCCACGCGTCCAGTTCGCCTTTCTTGACACCCAGATGGATGTAGCGGGAAAGATCCAGCAGATGCTTTTCCGGCTGCACGAGCACAGCCTTGTAGCGGCCCTTGAAAAGGGAGCCTTCAGACTTCTTGAGCCGCTGGAAATTCTGGGTATACAACCCGTCCACCTGGCGCATGAAGCGACTCAAGTTCGCCTCGGGAGTCTTGATCAACAGGTGATAGCGATCCTTGAGCAGGCAATAGGCGTGAACCTGCACGTTGAGCCTGAAGCAGGTTTCTTCCAAACCCGAGAGGAACGCTTCGAAGTACTTCTGGGCGGGGAAAATCTTCTGATTCTCCAAGCCTATATTGGACACATGATAGTACGCGTCTGGATACTCTATACGGAGAGGTCTGGCCATTATTGTGCTTCCCGGTTTCTGATTCTTATTTGTTATTATGCAACTGGTGATTGAGTTAGAGTTGACCCTGCTGGAGCGAGGATAGGAATAGCCGAATTACCGGGGGCCGTCAACCCATATCCGGCGTAAGCCTGAGGGATTAGATCAGCAGTTTATTTACTGCTTATTCCAGTGGGGGATTAAAGCTAGCAGAGGCACCTTTGGCAGAGACAGCCCCGGCCACTCTGCAGCATCAGGGGGCATTGGCCAGCAGCACCGCGCGTCTGGGCGCCGGAAGTCCTTCGACGGTAAGCGTCCGGTCAGTGGGGTCCAGGCTGTCGGCCAGGGATTGAAAGCGCATCCAGTCGGTGGTGCGCTGTTCTTCCAGGCTGGTGGTGCTGACATCCACCACGCGTGCGTTCTGGAATCCGCAGCGTTGCAGCCAGTTCACCAGTGTGGCGCAGGAAGGAATGAACCAGACATTGGCCATGCGGCTGTAGCGGTCATGGGGCGTCAGGGCAAATCCTTCCGGTCCTTCCACAATCAGTGTCTCCAGAACCAGTTCGCCACCCGGACGCAGGCATGATTTCAGCTGCAGCAAGTGATCTATGGGCGAGCGGCGGTGATACAGAACACCCATGCAGAATACGGTGTCGAATGCAGCGGGCTCGTCGGGCAGCTGCTCGAGAGCACTCTCCAACGTGACGGGAAGGACAAAAACTGGCGCATCCGGCACGTATTGCTTGATCATGCGGAACTGCATGGCATAGGCCAGCTGGGAGTCAACGCCAACCGCCAGCCTGGCACCTTCCCCCGCCATGCGAAAGCAGTGGTAACCGTTGCCGCAGCCCACATCCAGAATCGTCCGGCCGCGCAAGGGGGCGATGTGCTGACGCAGGCGGTCCCACTTCCAGTCCGAGCGCCACTCAGTGTCAATGTGAACGCCGAATAGCTCGAAGGGACCCTTGCGCCAGGGGATCAGGCCTTGCAGAGCCTGGCGCAACTGTGCCTGCTCTGCACTGCTGCAATCCGCTGCATCGCCTATGCGCACATTCTGCTGCAGATCGATGCTTCCGGGCGCGAGGACGGGAAGCGACTCCAGAGACCGGCGCCAGCGTGCCAGGTCGCCATTGTTGCGGCTGTTGAACCACTCTTCGGTGCTGAAGTGCGTGAGACCCCGCAGCGGGCCGTCGCCCAGCAGGGCAGGCAACTGGAGATAGCTCATGGAGTCTCGCCGCGGAAAGCGATCATGGAGGTGAAATTGAAGCAC
>CAYWMC010000364.1:0-2535 GCA_964459345.1 uncultured Klebsiella sp.
CCCATGGATGGGTTCACGGCGTGTCCGCGGACCAGGCCCCCGCAGCCGCGTCCGGATCAAGTGCACTAGTTCGCGGGCTAGCCCGCTCCTACAGGTCGGAGAAGGTTTCGATCACGCGATCCCTCACCGCGTCCATCCGCCACACCGGCGCCCCATCCTCCGGCAGCATCCCCGGCGTCCACTGCCACCCGGCCACGGCCTCCAGCACTGCGGGGTCACGTGCCACCAGATGCACCAGCACATCCCGGTTGTCGGTATTGTCTGTCACGAAGGGCATCGGCTGATGGTCGCCGAGAATCAGCAGCACCAGATCGTCGTCGCCAAATTCCGCTACATAGGACACCAGCGTCTGCACCACATATTCGGCGGATTCACGGAAGTGCCGCATCACCCGCGCACGGTCCTGCCACACCACATCGGCAGCATCGCCCGACGTGGCCTGGGCGTTGAAGATGCTGCCATCGCCCACGGTGGACCAGTCGATCAGCGTGGGCACCGGTGTCCAGGGGGCATGGGAAGACAACAGCGCGATCTCGGCCATGACCGGCTTGCGATCCTCGCGCGCCCGCTCCCATTCCTGAAAGCGCGCCAGAGTGAACTGGTCCGGCATGGTGACGTAATTGAACGGCAGGCCGCGATAGTCCAGCTCGGGGGCAGAGTAAAGATGGTCGTAGCCGAAGTAGTCGCCCTCTGGCCAGGCCAGAGTAATCGCCGGCATCACGCCCACCGTGCGCCAGCCTGCTCTCTGGAACAGGCGTACCAGTGAGGGGCGCTCGCTCATCATCAGACTGTCATAGCGCACCTGGCT
Source organism: uncultured Klebsiella sp. (assembly GCA_964459345.1). Taxonomy (GTDB): domain Bacteria; phylum Pseudomonadota; class Gammaproteobacteria; order Pseudomonadales; family Pseudohongiellaceae; genus UBA5078. The sequence continues at coordinate 809 of CAYWMC010000364.1, forward strand.
GTCGATCCATAGTCCCGACAGCGCCGTGCCGTGGGCCAGCCAGCTGATGCCGCCCACCGTGGGCGAGGCCAGGAAGGCGCTGCGGGATTCGAAACCGGCGCCTGTCAGCGTCTGCGTGGCGCGCTCCAGCGAGGCGCGGAAAGGCGCGGCATAGCTCGGCCCGTCCATCAGGATGCGGCCATAGGATTCGATGAACACCACCAGCACATCCTTGCCCTGCAGCTTGCCGAACAGCGTGTCACCAGGCACCTGTGCATACGGGTCCTGATTCACCACCGCGCGGAACTCCCCCAGATCGATCACGCTGGCCACGGTGTTGTTGACGTGCTTGGCCAATTGCTCGACGAAATAGCGGGAAGCGCGGGGCCACTCGGCGATGGCCAGCGTCGTCCACACCAGCAGCCCGCCCAGCAGCAGCGCCAGCGAGCGACGGGGTGCCAGCAGCAGCACCCGCTGTGCCCGGCGCAGCACCAGGAACGACAGCAGGACGATCAGCAGCACCAGCAGCACCGCGAGCGCCGCCACCAGCACGGCACCGGCAATGCCGAAGGAACTGCGCAGAAAGCCCATGCCATCCACCAGCAGGTAGGCATCGAAGACAGGGTTGAAGGCGCGGGAGAACACCTGATACGCGGCGATGTCGGACACCCGCAGAATCACGCCCAGCGCCAGCAGCCCCGAGGCCAGCGCGCGCAACACGCGCCCGGTCTTGCCGGGCACCAGCAGCGCCAGGCCGAACAGGAACAGCTCCACCGGAAAGTAGAGATAGCTCATGTTGTCGAACCAGTCGATCCGGAACGGGAAGACGAAGGCTGTGAACAGGAAGAAGAAACAGGCGAGGGTCAGGGCCACCGGGCCCGCGCCGGCGAGAGGACTCGCGGCACGGGATGAGCGGGTGTCCGGGTGCTGCGCTGGCGTCAAAGCTGCTGCTCGATGGCCTGGATGAGCGTGGCAGAGTCCGGGTCCACGGTGCTGCCGTAATGGGCCACCACCTCACCGGACTTGCTGACCAGATACTTGTTGAAATTCCACTGCGGCTCGCCCTTCACATGCAGCTTCTGGAAGATCGGGTGCGCATCGGCCCCTTTGACCTTCACCACGGACGTCATGGGGAAACTCACGCCGTAGTTGATGAAGCACACCTCGGCGATCTCGGCGGCGTCATCGGATTCCTGATGGAAGTCATCGGAGGGAAAGCCCACGATCATCAGCCCGTCGTCCTTGTACTTCTGATACAGCGCTTCCAGCCCTTCGAACTGCGGTGTGAAGCCGCAGAAGCTGGCGGTGTTGACCACCAGCACCGTCTTGCCGGCGGTGAGCGCGCACAGATCGTGGCGATCCGCACTGTTGAGCTTGCCCATGTCGTGATCCAGCCAGTCGATGCAGGCACCGTCAGCGGCTGCAGGTGTCTGTTCCTGAGCGCCTGACACGGAAGAAAAGGCGAGAAGCAATGCTGCACTGGCGCTGGCCGTGCGGGCAAGTTGTCGAAGCGTTGGCATGGGATGGTCCTTTCTTGCACAAGTGAGTGAGCATGCTACGCGCCGTCGAGGCCGCTGGATTGCTGATCCGGGCTCACAGCATAGGCGTATCCGCTTCACCTGAACAAGCCCCGCGCCACTGAGAGTCCATCGCCATGTCGAATCCCGCTGCAACACCTGGATCTGCCGAGAACACCGCCCACGTCGCCCTGATCATCGGCGCCAGCAGCCACATCGGGCTGGCCGCCA
>CAYWMC010000365.1:0-2532 GCA_964459345.1 uncultured Klebsiella sp.
ACTGTTCGCGGGCAAGCCCGCTCCCACAGCAGTGCCCGCTCCCACAGCAGTGCCCGCTCCTGCAGCAGTGCCCGCACCTCCCGCTCTGATCAGGAAGGCCAGCAGCAGCGTCACCTCTGGACCAAGCTGCTGCAGACTGCGGTGTGCCGTGTGATGAAACCGACTGTGCGGCGCAAACACACCGTCCAGCTGTTGCAGCACCACGCGCTGCAGCACCCACTCCCACAGGCTCACCTTGCCATCCGCCTGCACCAGGGCCAGCAGAGTCTTGCGAAAGCGCGTGTATTGTTCCGGGCTCATCTGCCGCAGCACCGGCAGCGCCACGCTGAGCAGCGGCAGGCGCACCTCGGGCCGGATATGCGCGTGATGGGCCCGCAGGGACTGCAGCGCGGCGACGATGGCGGGCTCGGCCTGGGCGTCCAGCACGGCCTGTTGCTGCGCGGCCACCTCAGGACGACGGTCCAGCAGAAGCAGATACACCAGCGCGCTGGCACTGAACGGGTGATGCGCCGCTTCCAGCAACACCGGCGGCAGGCTCGCCAGCAGGTGCCGCGCCTGCTCCAGATCAGATTCCTGGGGATTGCCCGCCTTCTCCAGCAACGCCACGCTCAGCGCGAGCGCCGTCAGCACACCGACAGATGCAGCGTCGCCCCCCGCCGCGGCTGCGCCGGAAACGCCAGGCGCCGCCGCGCTTCCAGCCGCGCTCATACCAGCCACCTCGTCCCGCGCCGCCTCGGCATCCAGCGCCGCGGCCTCTGCCTGCACAAAGCTGCCATCCCAGGCCGGGTCGATGCGCCGGATGCGTTCGCCCAGCGGCGGATGCGTAGCGAACAGGGAACTGAACGAGCGCTGCAGGCCGTTGGCAAACAGCGCGTGACTGATTTCCGAGGTGGCCGGATTGCCCAGCGTCGAGCCCGCCGTGCTGCCGCCAATGCGCTTGAGCGCGCCGGCTATTCCGTTCGGATTGCGGGTGTACTGCACAGCCGAGGCGTCGGCCAGAAACTCGCGCTGACGACTCACGGCCGCCTTGATCAGATTGCCGAAAAAGGTGCCCGCATAGCCGATCACCATCAGCCCCAGGCCCACAATGGCGATGTTGCCGCTGTCCTTGGAGCGGCGCGAATGCCGGGTGGAGCGCAGCAGATATTCCCCCATGATCCCCAGCACCAGAATGCCGTAGAGGATGCCGATCAGGCGGATGTTCAGGCGCATGTCGCCATGCAGGATGTGGCTGAACTCGTGGGCGACGACGCCTTGCAGCTCGTCCCTGCTCAGGGTCTCGATGGCCCCCCGGGTAATGCCGATGACCGCATCCGCCGGCGTATAGCCCGCCGCGAACGCGTTGATGCCCGGCTCGTCCAGCACATACACCGGCGGCACCGGTGTGCCCGAGGCAATGGCCATCTCCTCCACCACGTTGAGGATGCGTTGTTCATGAAACTCGCTGCTGCCCGGCAGCAACAGCCGCCCCTGCAGCCCTTCAGCCACCCGCGCGCCGCCACCGGCCAGACTGATGATCTTGAACAGGCTGCCGCAACCCACCACCAGCACGATCGCCCCGCTCACCCACGCGAACAACTGCCAGTCGATGCGCTGGAACATCGGCACGTTGATGGTTTCGGCAAACATGCCCAGCCCGAACAGGATCAGCAGATTGGTGATGGCGATCAGACTGAGCAGCGCAAGCGAGAACAGCAGCACCAGGCGGGTGGTGTTGCGGCGGGCGAGATCCTGCGAGCGGAAGAAGTCCATGGCAGTCCCTGCGTGGCGTTGCGCGCGGCCTTAGAAAGACACCTTGGGTGCCGCCTGGATCTGCGCACTGTCTTCGAACTGCAGCAGCGTGGCGTCGGTGCCGTGCCCGAAGGCGCCGGCCAGCACCACCGGCGGGAAGGACTGGCGGTAGGTGTTGTAGGCCATCACCTGGTCATTGAAGGCCTGGCGGGCGAAGGCCACCTTGTTCTCGGTGCTGGTCAGCTCTTCGGAAAGCTGCATCATGTTCTGGTTGGCCTTGAGATCGGGGTAGGCCTCCATCACCACATTCAGGCGCCCCAGCGCGGCGCCCAGTGCGCCCTCCCTGCCCCCCAGATCGGCGATGGCCGAGGCATTGCCTGGGTTGGCGGCCGCTGCAGCCAGCCCGGACGCGGCGGCGTTGCGGGCGGCGATCACAGCCTCCAGCGTCTCGCGCTCGTGGGCCATGTAGGCCTTGGCGGTCTCGACAAGGTTGGGAATCAGGTCATAGCGACGCTTGAGCTGCACTTCGATCTGCGCGAAGCCGTTCTGGAAGCGGTTGCGCAGGGCAACGAGCTGGTTGTAGATGCCAATGCCGTAGATGACGACGAGCGCCGCCAGGGCCAGGATGATGATCGTTGCGATGCTCATGGTGCGTCCTCAATGGTGTGTGTGTGGGAGCGGGCTTGCCCGCGAATGGTACTCCGAATCCGGGTCCCGGCCCGGGGTGCAGCCCGTCGGACACGCTGTGAATACATCCGTGTACGCTCGGCGCGCGCCCTCCCTGGCGCGCGACGGTCCGCC
>CAYWMC010000366.1:0-2515 GCA_964459345.1 uncultured Klebsiella sp.
CTGGCACACAGGCCATAGGTGCCCGCGTCGATCCTGGCAAGGGCCGCGCGGATGTGCTGCATGCTGGCCTGCGTTTCCTGCCCGATGACTTCCAGCACCTCGTCGTTTTCCCGCTCCACGGCCTGCTCGCCGGAATCTGCGGAATGATTGCTGCTCATGTCTTTCGTTACATGGGCGAGGCGTGCTTCAAGCAGCGCAAGTCTGTCGCGCAGCCTTGCCTCTACGTTCGTGACTTTCATGGGAACTCCGGTGTGGTGTTGATCGACACCTGCAGGCTAATGCCTCGGAGCAAGGGGTGTGATGATCCAGGTCATGGTTTGAGTGCGACGCTTCTCTTCCATGGGAAGCGCCGCACGCCGTCATGCTAGATCGGGTCGCCCGGTGGCATCGCCAGGGCGGGCTCGGGGATGCTGCCTTCGCCGCGTTGCTGCCAGCGGCGGATGTCCGCAGCGGTGCTTGCCTCCAGGGGGCTGGCCGCGCGCAGGCTTTCGAGTTCTGCGGCCAGGCCGTTCAGACGGTCCGCCAGGATGGCCTTGACCTCGCCCGAACTGTCCTCATTGCCCGCCTGTCGCAGCATCTCGTTCACGGTGACACGCTGCACCACGCGCAAGACCTGCGCCTGGTACTCATCGCCGGGCACTGCCGCGCCCCAGGTCACTTCCAGCAGCCGGTCGATCACTTCTTCCAGGTCGGGGTAGTCCCCCATGGCGCCGTAGGCTACAAGCCGCGCCATGCGCTCGGGGTGCAACACGGCCTGCACGGTGAAACTGGCAGCGCCTTCTGCAGCCCCCAGGGCGTCGAACAGCAGGCCGGTGCGGCCGGGGAAGGGTTCGCCCTGCGCGTGTCGGTAGGCCGATGGCGGCAGCAGCGCGAGAATATCTTCGGGCAATGTCAGGAAGTCGACACGCAGCGTGGAGAGCACTGTTTCCAAAGCATCCCGCTGTTCCTGCGCTGCGATGATGGCAAAGGGCGTCTGGCCATCGCCGCGCAGCGCGTAGAGATAGTTCGCGCCCCCGATGCTCTGGGCGGCCGCATTCAATTGAAACCGGTGATGCATGTACAGCGGCAGCAGCACGAATTCCAGATTGGACATGGGCTCGCCGTTGCGGATCATCGCGCTGCTGAAGTTCGCCAGGCCGATGCGCCGCACCTCGATCTCGTGCTTCAGGTGTTCGACCAGGTTGTCGCCGTTGTCCCACACGCTGGCGAACTGATGGCCCGCACCAATGAAGTTGTTATTGTTGTTGTCCAGGAACAGCAGCCCTTTGTCCAGGCTCTCCTGCACAATCAATGCGAGCTCTTCTGCCTCATTGGCACCTTCGGGAAATTCAGTGTAGGCATAGCGCACCGCCAGCTTGTCGTATTCCCCGATGCGCTGGGGATACGCATTGGAGAAATCCAGCTCGCCATCGGCATCGATCTCCACCAGAGGTGCCGGGTAGTCCATGACGCTCTCCCGGCCCATGGCACTGCCCAGATAATTGTGAGGGAACCCCAGCGTGTGACCCACTTCGTGTGCGGACAGTTGACGCACGCGGTCCAGCGCCATGTTCACGGACTCGGCATTGTCATCGGCCAGAGATTCCAGATATTCGAAGCCGGGGCGCATGCCTTGCCCCAGCATGTAGTCCTGACGCAGGCGCAGACTGCCCAGATTCACGTTGCCCTTGATGATCTCGCCCGTGCGCGGATCCATCACGGTGGCGCCGTAGGAGTAGCCCCGCGTGAGGCGGTGCGTCCAGTGGATCATGTTGTAACGCACGTCCTGAGGGTCGGCCCCGGCAGGCAGTTCCCGCACTTGAAATGCATTGATGAAACCCGCCGCTTCATAGGCCTGGTTCCACCAGCTTGCCCCCTCGATCAGGGCGCTCCTGACGGGCTCGGGCGTGCCGGAATCCACGTAGTAGATGATCGGCTCGACAGGCTCGGAGCGCGCCGCTGTTGGGTCTTTCTTCTCCAGCCGGTGCCGGGCCACCAGGCGCACCTGCATGTCCTGATCAATCGCCGCACCATAGTTCTGAATGGTGGGGCCGTTCGTGCCGATGCGCGGGTCGGCAAGACGGGTCTGGAACCCTGGCTCGGGCAGTTTCACCAGCGAGTGATGCTGGCGCAGGGTGACGGATTCGCCCGAGGCCGCCACCTGATTCACCAGATTGCCGGGGTTCCTGCTGCCGAAGGTCAGCATGACTTCCACCTCGACGTTCTCGGGAAACGCTTTGGTGTTCTCGAGATAGAACGCACTGCGGCTCTTGTCCAGCGTGTAGGTGCCCTGATTGCGCGAGGCGATATTGCCGATGACATCGCGTGCATCCCGCATGAAGAAATCCGTCGCGTCCACCAGCACGCTGCCCTCGGTGGCGGCGATGATGTCAAAGCCCCAGAGCACGGAAGGGGCGAAGGCGTCTGCCACTGCCTGACGCTCGACCGGATTGTCACTGAGCGCCTGGAAGCGGTAATTGGGCTCGATCAGCAACACGCGCGGCCCCACCCGCTGCGCTTCCAGCACATAGGTGCC
>CAYWMC010000367.1:0-2514 GCA_964459345.1 uncultured Klebsiella sp.
TGCTGCAATGTCTGTTGCAGCACCCAGTCATCAATCAGCGCCGACAAGCGGTGATTCTCCGTTGCCGGGATGAAGTGCCCTGGCGTGAGCAGGCCTTCCTGCGGGTGACGCCAGCGAATCAGCGCCTCGGCACCAATCACTCGGCCATGCTGCATGTCCACCTGGGGCTGGTAGAACAGTTCGAATTCGCGGTTGTGCAGGCCGTGCTCGATGCGTGTAAGCAGTGCATTGCGACGGCGCTCGGCGTTTTCCTGAAACTGGTCGAGTACATGGAAATGGGAAGGTCCCTGTATCTTGGCCAGGTACAAGGCGTGGGCAACCTGGCGCAGCAACACTTCCGCATTGGTCTGATGCTGCCTGTCAATGTGCTTGAAGCCGGCGCTGACCGTCAGCGGGATCGTGGCATTGTCGATGCTGACAGGGCGTTGCAGCACGCTCATCAGGTTTGCCACGTACCCGGGCAACTCCTCCGGAGCCGGCGCAAGTTCGAAGACCATCAGGAACTCGTCGCCACCCAGTCGCGCCAGCCGGCAGTCGGCGGGCAGCGCGATGAGCAGTTGCCTTGCGAAGGCCTGCAGCAGCTTGTCGCCGGTTTCTGTGCCATAGCGCTCATTGATGCGGGTGAAGTTGTCCAGATCGGCGTGCACCACGAGGGTGTCGTGCTGAAGGTCCTTGATCAGGGCATCGAGCAGGCGCTTGATGCCATTGCGGTTGAGCAGGCCCGTCAGCTCGTCATTGTAGGCCACGAATTCCAGGGCCTGACGATGCTTTTTGCGCTCCCGGATGTCGCGCATCACCCCCACCAGACACAGTGTGTCGCCGCGCTGGAAGGGGCCACGTACGCTCACTTCCACGTCGATCAGGCGGCCGTCGGCATGTTGAACCAGGGTTTCAAAACGTGCCTCTGCAACGTCGGTCAGTGCACTGCTGGTCAATGCGGAAAGATTGGCCATATGGAAGTCGCGCTGACTGGCAGGGTGCAGATCGAACACCATCATCTGCTGCAATTGTTCAATGGAATGACCTGACAAGGTGACGGCGACGCGGTTGACATCCACGATGCGGCCAGACGGAATGTCGACCACCACCACGGCATCGGGAATGGCGTCGAACAACACGGAGTAGCGTTCCTCACTCAGGCTCAGGGCCTGATCAGCCATCAGCTTGCTGGTGTCGCGCAGCTTGTCTTCGGCGCGTTGACGGGCCAGCTTCTGTCGCATGAGTTCGATGGTGTTGGCGCTCAGCTCGCCATACATGTCCAGCACCGTGCGGATCAGCAGCGCCAGCGCGCCCGTCATCTCCTGGTCTGCCGCCAGCAGCGCCTGCTCGATCGGCTCGCCGTCATCCATGCGCAATGTCGCCAGGGCCATGCGCTTGTCGTTGTCCAGAATGTGAAAAGCCAGCCAGCGGGTAAGGTAGCCAAACAGATCGTCGGCAAAGTCTTCCAGGTTGCCACGGTTGTCACGGATGGACGCCACCTTGATGAAGAACTCGTGGTGTGCGTGTTCGTGGGCGCTCAGCATCGCATGACCCGTGAAATGGCGGTGCCAGACCTCTTCCTCGCAGCGAAAGTGATAGTCGGCGTAGTCCGCCAGTTCCTTGATAATGGACTCGATGCCGTCGTCCGAGGTGGAGCCCGACACGAAATGCTTGGCAAGGCGGTTGAGAATGGCCACCAGCTGCTGGTGCTGGGTGTCGATCAGGTCGATTCCCGTGGCGAAACTGGCATTCCACGCAAAGATCTCGAAGTCCATCACGTCCGTGTTGGCTTGCTCTGGCACGTGACACTCCTGGCACTATCAGTCTTGATAGTTCTGGATGATGTGGGACAACTTTTCCGGCTCTTGCAAGAGCGCTTCGACACAGTGCAAGTCAAGCTTTCCTGCTGCGCTCATCTTGCGCAACTCCGCCGCCGCCTCTGCAATGGACCAGGGGGCCTTGTAGGGGCGCTTGCTGGTGAGTGCATCGAAAATATCAGATACGGTCACAATGCGCGCTTCGACAGGGACAGCATCCCCGGACAAGCCGGCGGGATAGCCACTGCCGTCCATGAACTCATGATGACACGCCACGATGTTGCGCATCAACCTCGAATCTGGCATCGACGCGAGCGTGAAGTCCGCAATGATGGAGTCGATCATTTCTGCTCCCAGAGTGACATGGGAGTTCATTATTTTGCGCTCGTCCTGATCAAGTGGGCCAGGTTTGAGCAGAATGCTGTCCGGGATGCCTATCTTGCCGATGTCATGCAGAGGTGCAAACAGGCGGATGTGATGAATGCTCTCGTCGCTCAGACCGAACAGGTTCGCTACATTTCGCGCGATGATCTCCGAGAATTGGGCCATGCGTTCAAGGTGTGCACCGGTCTCGAAGTCGCGAAGGTTGGCGAAATCCCGCGCGATGTGGGCCGAGGCGACAATCGAATTGATGGCGGAGATCTCCGAGGAGACCGTCAGATTGATCAGAGTGGAGTACACCAGCAAATCGCGCTGAACGGTCTGCGTGAATGCATGG
>CAYWMC010000368.1:0-2505 GCA_964459345.1 uncultured Klebsiella sp.
GCCCGCACACTGGTTCTACAACCCGCTGGACATCGATCGCGCCTTCCCCGGCGGCATCCAGCAATTGGAAGCAGCACCTGCCCAGCACCCCTCCTCCATCATGGTGCTGCACTCCACCCGGCATGGCGGACGCGGCAGCCAGGGCGGCCAGCGCGAGATCGTGGGCGATGTGATCCTGAAAGGACGGCGGCAATTCTGGGGCGTGCCCGGGATGCACTATCACCAGGGCATGGCGGCTGGCGAGAACACCCTGAATGCACACTGCACCCGCGTGCTGCTGCGCACGCTGGCGGCGGACGGGGGACAGTATCAACCTGCGCATTTCCTGCGGGACTACATCGCCTTCATGACCGCCGAGCCGCCGGCCCACCCGGACACCTATGCGGAGTCCTGGCACCGCGGCTTCTTCGCCAACCTGGAAAGCGGCCTGCCTCCTGCGCGCTGCGGCGCCGTGACCCATGACACCCCCTCGGTGGGCGGCCTGGTCAGCATTGCCGCGCTGTTCCTGCCCTTGCGCCTGCGCGGCGCGTCTCTGGATGACGCCCAGGCGCAGTGCCGGGCTCACGTGCTCCTGACCCATCCGGACGCTACCCTGGCCCGGGTATGCGATGCGTACACCGGCCTTCTGGACGCACTTCTTTACCGCGCGCCGGACGCGCCAGCCGACACCCTGCTGGCCGCCACGGCGCAGCGCAGCCTGGGCCTGGACCTGCCGGCGCTGCTGCGCAAGGGCCGGGGTGACCGGGATGTGGTTGGCCGCCTCTTCTCCAGCGCCTGCTACATCAGCGACTCCTGGCCCGCCGTGCTGTACCTGGCGTACAAGTACCGGGACGAGCCGCGCGCAGGCCTGCTGGCCAATGCCAATGCCGGGGGCGACAACGTGCACCGGGGTGCCCTGCTGGGCGCATTGTTCGGGCTGCTGCACGGGCGGGCGGAGGAGGACTGGTTCGGGCAGTTGCGCGACCGGGAGGCGATCGGCGAGGAGATTGTCAGCGCGACCCTCTTGGCACCGTAGCTCGGCGAGAGGGTGACTTTGTGTCGCAGGCAGGACGTTCCGGTTTACCCCACTGTGGCAAGTGAGTAAGCTGCCGGCCTTCTGCAAACCGCTCACAAGGAGTTCCCCCGTGAACCGTTCCTCGTCCCTGTTGTATCCCTTGTTGCTGGCCGGCCTCGCACTGCCCGGCAGCGCCCTGGCCACCAATGGCTATTTCACCCACGGCTTCGGCGTGCGCGCCCAGGCGGTCGCCGGCGTCGGCATCGCCCTGCCTCAGGACGGCCTCGCCGCGGCGAACAACCCGGCCGGCACGGCAAGCCTTGGCAATCGCCTGGATCTGGGTGCCACCTGGTTCCGCCCCTCCCGCGGCGCCAGCATCTCCGGCAATGGCGCCGGCGCCAACGGCAGCTTCAGCGGCGACGACACCGAGAACTTCCTGATTCCCGAGCTGGGCTATGTGCGTCAGCTGTCCGATCAGCTGTCCTTCGGCTTCGCCCTGCACGCCAACGGCGGCATGAACACCGATTACAAGCGCAACCCCTTCGCACCCTTCGGCTCCACCGGCTCGGCGGGCGTCAATCTTGAACAGCTGTTCATTACGCCGTCGCTGGCGTGGCAGCTGGACGATCGCAACACCGTCGGCGTGGCCACCACGTTTGCCTACCAGCGCTTCGAGATGAAGGGCGTGCAGGCGTTTGCCAACCCCTTCTTCTCGGCCTCGCCGTCCGATGTCAGCAACAAGGGCGTGGATTCCGCCACGGGCTGGGGCTGGAAACTGGGCTGGACCGGCGAAGTCACGCCGGGCGTGACGCTGGGTGCCACCTATGCGTCGCGCGTGGAGATGGGCCGCTTCAGCAGCTACAAGGGCCTGTTCGCCGAGCGCGGCGGCTTCGACGTGCCGGCGTCCTACGGCGTGGGCGTGGCCTGGCAGGCGAATGACAGACTGACGCTGGCCAGTGACTGGCAACGCATCGAGTACAGCGACGTCAAGTCCGTGGGCAACCCGCTGGCCAACCTGCTCAGCGGCAACCCCCTGGGCAGCAACAACGGCGGCGGTTTCGGCTGGCGCGACATCAGTGTGGTCAAGCTGGGCGCAGTACATGCCTGGAGCGATGCCATCACTCTGCGTGCCGGCGTGAGCCATGCCCAGCAGCCGATCCCCTCCTCCGAGACCTTCTTCAACATCCTGGCTCCGGGCACCATCGAAGACCACGTGTCCGCGGGCATCAGCTGGAAAACAGCCAATGGCGGTGAGTGGACGGTGTCCTACACCCACGCGCTGGAACAGGAAGTGAATGGCAAGGGCTCCATCCCCATGCCCTTCGGCGGCGGCGAAGCCGATGTGTGGCTGAAGGAAGACATCCTGAGCGTCGGGTACACCTTCGCGCTGTAATCCTGTCGCAAACAAAGAGACCAGTGCCGCCCCCCGCAATTCGGGAAGCGCCACTGGCCTCTGCTTTTTTGCGTGTCGGCGGACTTCAGCGCCCGCGCAAGGCCAGCACCCGCGGATG